>NZ_BROP01000001.1:871402-1097067 GCF_026008575.1 Haladaptatus sp. T7 | reverse complement strand
CTTTGTTCACCGCGCCGTAGACGAACTCCTCGTAGGCTTCCGTGCTCATCTCGGCGAGTTGCGCGCTGCCGGGCGACGGGTACTGCGTGAGACACCAGCGCGACGAGAGGATTTCCTGCTGTATCGGCTGATACGCCTGATTGTACGCCGCGTGCGTTTCGGCGTCCACGTCGCTCATGTCCGAGGCGTTCTCGTGCGCTCGAACGTGGACGATGGCGTCCGCGGCCTCGAAGAGCGCCCGCTCGTGTTCGGGGGTTTCGAGGTCGTCCGGGTCGATGGCGCGAAGGAAGGCCGCCCGCTTTCTGTCTCGCCGACCCGCGGTGACGAGCGGAAACGCACCGCGTTCCCCGAGGAGTTTGGAGAGCGCAACCGCGAGGTCGTCCGCGACCGTCGGTGCGCGAACGACGACAGTATCGCCCGCTTCGACGTCGATGGAATGGTCAACTATCGTCTCGGCGTGGTCCCGAATTCGTTGGTCCATGGTGGAAAATTTTGCTGATACTGGGAACCACTTTCGATGTAATTTCTCCGGGAGCACCCTGCTCCTACCCTCGACTATTTGTCCGCCGGTGCGAAAGGAGCGCACATGCTAGACCTTCGGAGCGACACGGTAACGAAACCGAGCGAAGCGATGCGGGACGCGGCCACCGACGCCGACGTGGGCGACGACGTGTACGGCGAGGACCCGACCGTAAACGAACTGGAATCCGTCGCCGCGGAGCTGATGGGGATGGAAGCGGCCCTCTACGTTCCGACCGGGACGATGGGCAACCAGATAGCGGCGCGCGTCCACACCGAGCGCGGACAGGAGGTGCTGGTCGAGCGCGAGAGCCACATCTACAAGTGGGAACTCGGCGGACTGGCCCAGCACTCGGCGCTTCAGGTGCGAACGCTGGACGGCGGCGACCGCGGGATTCCGACGCCGGAACAGGTCCGTGACGGCTACGTCGAGGAGGACGCTCACCGACCCGGAACCGGGCTGTTGACGCTCGAAAACACGCACAACAGTAAGGGCGGCGTCGCCATCGCCCCCGAGAAGATAGACGCCGCGGCGGAAGCGGCCCACGACCTCGGCCTTCCGGTCCATCTCGACGGTGCGCGCGTGTGCAACGCGGCGGTCGCGCTCGACGTCTCGCCGTCTCGCATCACCGAGAACGTCGATTCCGTGATGTTCTGTCTCTCGAAGGGGTTGGGTGCGCCGGTGGGGTCGGTTCTCGCCGGTGACGAGGAGTTCATCGCTCGCGCACGACGCGTGCGGAAGTTGCTCGGCGGCGGCATGCGACAGGTAGGCGTGCTGGCCGGGCCGGGCCTGCTCGCGCTGGACAACGTGTCCCGACTCGAAGCGGACCACGAGAACGCCCGCGTTCTCGCGAAACTCCTCGCCGACGTGGACGGCCTCTCCGTCCAGTCGCCCGAGACGAACATCGTCCTCGTGAACACCGAAGACGCCGGACTCACCGCCGGAGAACTCCTCGACGCGTGCGAAGAACGCGGCGTTCTCGGGTCGGAATTCGGAACGCACGTCGTTCGGTTCTGCACCCACTGGGACGTGGACCGCGAGGATGTCGAAACCGCCGCAGAGCGGGTTCGAGACGCGCTCTAACTCGACGGGAGAGATTTACCGTCCGATTTGGGCGCCAGTGTACGCGAACGTCCGACTAGCTCTTGCTCGGAATCCTGTCGTCCCCGTTCGGCGGAATCGCGCTTATCCGAAACGTCGTCCTTCCTCGTCCTTCCGTACGAACGGGCGAAAGCGACGATGTGCAGTACTGTTTTCCGACCACTGTGTAGCGGCTATCTATCGAGCAACCAAGACGACGCCAATAACCGCGAACGCGATACCGGCGAATTTGGTCATCGTAACCTCGTCTCCGAGGGCGACCATACCGATGATGGCTGCGACGACGAAGTACATGGCACCGAGAGTTGAGACGACCGTCGTTGACCCCTGAGCTAATCCGAAGTACATCGAGATAAGGCCGATTCCGGTGAACAATCCGGCCATGCCAGCAAGCAACCCTCCTCTCGCGGTAATGGCGATGGATGCGTCTGAAACGAGGATGAATCCGAGTGCGAGGAGTCCCGCTGTGAGATACGAGATGGCGGCTGCAGTCCTGGGGTCGATGGATTCCGACGCGGCGTTACCCAAGACGATCCAGATTCCCCACGTCACCATCGTAATCAAGCCGAACAAAACGGCCGAATCCGCTTCGATGAATTCCATTGGTGAGCGTCTCGTGTCTCCCCCCTAAGTAATCTCGTCCTCGTAATCACAGATTATTAAGTACCCTCTGCTACAGCGGTATCCTCCTCGCCGTGAACGGCGTGGCTTGAGAACCGAGAAACAGCACGGCGGGCCAGCACGACAGCACGTTCGACGAACCAGCGGCGTCGTGACTTCGGCAGGGTATCGATTTCACCCCGCGCTACTCACTCGTCATGTTTCTCAGCAATGGTTTCGACAACGCCAAAATAGCGTATTATCTCGATGTCGGCTAGCGCTGCCCCTTCTGCACTCCTTCCTGAAACCCCGTCAGCGTTCGGCGGATGAACAGGTAGACGAAGAAGACGAAGCCGAGCATGATGACGAGAAGCGCGACGAATAGGGGGTCGTTGAGGAAGTTTTCGAAGATTCCGAGTGGTTCCATACCCAGTCTATCAGTCCACGAACCAAATTCGTTTCGCCGTTCTAGTGACAAAGTTGATTGACGAGCGGTTTCATACGGTCACTTATGGCTGATCTCTTGCCCTCCAGTTCCGACGTGGAACCCCCTTCGGGCGGCACTCCTCGGGTGCTCGGAGTGGACAGTGACGACGCCGACGATCTACTCGGGGCGCTCTCGTCCGAAACCGCACGCAGTCTTCTCTCCGAACTTCACGACCAACCGGCGACCGCTTCCGAACTGAGCGACCGCGCCGACACTTCGCTTCAGAACGCCCAGTACCACCTGAAGAAGTTGGAAGATGCGGACCTTATCTCCTCCGTCGATACCATCTACTCCGAAAAGGGCCGGGAAATGAAAGTGTACGCGCCGACGGACGGCCCGCTCATCCTCTTCGCGGGCACGGAAGAGCAGACGACCGGACTGAAAGACGCGCTCTCCCGCGTCCTCGGCGTTGCCGTCCTGCTCGGTCTCGTCAGCGCCGCGATTCAGTACGCCGTCTCCGAAGGGCTGTTACAAATCGGCAAGAGGGCCGCGGAAACGGCATCCGGCGGCGGGCAAATGGGGACGTTTTCGACCGAATCGACGGCGGACGCCGCCGGAAATGTACTGGCGACGATTCCGCCGGGAGCGTTGTTTTTCGCGGGCGGTGCGCTCGTTCTCGCCCTCGGTGCGGCGGTATATTTCGTTCGAAATCGATAACTAAAACGCTCTTTTGAGCTTACCAAGGGTACATTATGTCCCTCCGCATAGGATGAAATGGAGCCGCCTTGCTTCGGCCCTCCACTGGTACGCCATCAACTTTCCAGCCCTCCAACGGGAATCTCCCCCATGATTTTCCCGTCCTGCCTGTAAATCCTCCCAGCGAAGCCCTTCTCCCTCGGCTCGAGTTCGATGTGTGTCGGATGGTTCCCCCGCGGCTGTGCGTGGCTCCCCGGATTCAACAGCAATACCTCGCCAGCGCGCTCGGCGAGGTGTCGGTGCGTGTGCCCGAACACGACCACGTCCGCCTCTCGCTCCCGGCCGAACAGGGACAGTGCCGTGCTGCCCCCTCGTTTCCGGTGCGTGAGAGCGAACCGAATCCCGTTTTCCTCGAACGTGCGCACCTCCGGAAGCCGGTCGGCGACCGCTTCGGTCGCGTTGTTGCCGCGAACCGCCACCAACCGCGAGCTTTCCGCTTCGAACGCGTCGAGCGCCGCCGCGGTCGTAAAGTCCCCCGCGTGGACGACGAGTTCGGCGTTTCGCACGGCGTCGAGCGTTCGTCCCGAAAGCTCGTGACCGGTCGTGCTGTGGGTGTCCGAAACGATGGTTATCATGCTCCGACGTTGGTAGCCCCTCGTTTTCCGTCTTACGTCGGGTCGCGCTCGATTCTCACGGGTCGGTTCCGCGGTGTCGTCGGACTTCCGTTCGGCCCTCCGTCGTAAGGACTTTGACACCTCCTCGCCGCTAGTGGCATAATGGCGAATAGCAAGTCCGTCGTGATTGCCGCCCTCGTCGCAAACGCGGCGATTGCCGTGATGAAGTTCGTCGGTTTCGTCCTCACCCAGAGTCCGGCCATGCTCTCCGAGACGTTTCACTCCATCTCCGACACCGGGAATCAGGTGTTCCTCCTCATCGGTATCTGGTTCGGCGGGCGGAAACCGACGCGCGCTCATCCGTTCGGCTACGGCAAGGCACAGTTCTTCTACAGCTTTCTGGTCAGCGTCCTCCTCTTCGGCATCGCCGGGTGGGAGAGCGCGAAACACGGGTACGAAGCCCTGCTCCACCACGAGACGGTCAGCGGTGAGGCGGTCCATTTCCTCGGACAAACGTTTCCGCCCGTCTACGTGAACTACGCGGTCCTCATCGGTGCTATCGTCTTCGAGAGCTACGCCTTCAGCAAGGCGTACCGCGCGACGAAACTCGAAATCGACCGCCGAAACTGGAGCGGATTCCGCGAGGCGTTCCACAAGACGAGCGACGTTTCGACGTTGACGGCGCTCACCGAGGACACGGTTTCCGTCAGCGGTGCCGGGTTCGCGCTGTTCGGCATCTGGCTGTCGCAAATCACCGGGAACCCGATTTACGACGCCGCCGCGGCGCTCCTCATCGGGCTTCTCCTGATGGGCTTCGCCGTCGCGCTCGCGTGGGAGAACAAGCGCCTCCTGCTCGGCGAAAGCCTGCCCAAGGAAGAGGAGGACCTCCTCCGGTCCAAGCTCGACGGCTGGGAGGGCGTCACCGAGATAATCGACTTCCGCACGGTCTACTTCGGCCCCAACCGCATCATCGTCACCGCCGACGTGGCGTTCGACCCGACGCTCGACACCGGCGAAATCGACGAACACATCACCAACATCGAAAACGAACTGTTCGAGACCAACGACAGCGTGAAGAAGGTGTACATCGAGCCGGAAGTGCAGGAGACGGCATCGGAATCGGTCGTCTAATCGCAGCACTCGAAACCGGTCCGCATCGGGTGCAAAACACGCGTTTCTCTCACGTAGGCAAGGGTTTTTGAACCAAGCCGCGAATATCCCGTATCGTGTCCACGACGAACGAGTACATGCGGTTCTTCCCGTACGATTCTCCCTACGAGAACCAACGGGAGGCGATGGACCGCATCTACAACGGATTGACGCGCGGGCAGGACGTGCTCTTCGAAGGCGCGTGCGGGACGGGCAAGACGCTCTCGTCGCTCGTCCCCGCGCTGGAGTTCGCGCGCGAGGAGGACAAGACGGTCGTCATCACGACCAACGTCCACCAGCAGATGCGCCAGTTCGTCACGGAGGCGCGCGAGATAACGCGAAAGGAACCGCTCCGCGCCGTCGTCTTCCGGGGGAAGGGGTCGATGTGCCACATCGACGTGGATTATCAGGAGTGTCAGGTGCTCCGGGACAACACCTACGAGGTCGTCGATAAAGAACGCGACAAACGGGAACTCGAACAGCGCCAGAGCGAACTGCTCTCCGATATGCAGGAGGGCGATTCGAACGCCGCCGAGGCGCGCAGCGCGGTGATGGACGAACTCGAACAGATTCAGGACGAGGTGGAGAATCTGAAGGAGAAGAACGTCTGTGAGTACTACTACAACAACCTCACGGGGAACACCGAGGAGTTCTATCAGTGGCTCTACGACGGCGTTCGGACGCCCGACGACATCTACGAGTACGCCGAGCAACAGCACATGTGCGGCTACGAACTGCTGAAGGACGGAATGGAGGGCGTAGATTTGGTCGTCTGCAACTATCACCACCTCCTCGACCCGATGATACGCGAGCAGTTCTTCCGGTGGTTGGGCCGCGACCCGGAGGACGTCATCACCATCTTCGACGAGGCGCACAACATCGAGGGAACGGCCCGCGACCACGCCTCGCGCACGCTGACCGAGAACACCATCGACAGCGCGCTGGACGAACTCCAGGAGAGCGACGACTTCCGGAGCGAGGCGGGATTCAACGTCCTCGCCGCGTTCCAGCGCGCGCTGAAAGCCACCTACGAGGATTCGTTCGGCTTCGGCGAGCGCGAAGCGGTCGGCGAGAACTGGCAGGACGTATCGGTTGCGAACGAGAACAAGCGCGACGACCTGACGCTGAACTTCCTGCAGGAGTACTCCGGGAAGGGAATCGACGCGGAGTTGGACGACGCGCTCTCGCTCGCCAAGGAACTCGACCAGAAGTACGAGGACGCCTACAAGGAGGGCGATGCGACGACGCGAAAGGAGTGCCAGACGTTGCAGGCCGCGGCGTTCGTCAAGTCCTACATGGACGAGGGGGCAGAACTCGGACAGTATCCGGTCGTCGCGGTGCGGCGCGACGAGGGAACCGACCAAGTGTACGGACGAGCGGAACTGTACACCTGCATCCCGCGCGAGGTGACGCAGGCCCTGTTCGACGAGGTGTACGCGACGGTGCTGATGAGCGCGACGCTTCGCCCGTTCGACGTGCTGTCGGACGTGCTGGGGCTCTCGGAACCCGTCACGCTGGCCTACGGACTCCAGTTCCCCGAAGAGAACCGTCGCACTTTCGCGGCCGAGACCCCGGCGTTGTTCGCCAGCGAGCGAAGCGACCCGGAGACGCAGGAGACCATCGCCGAGGCGTTGACCGACGCGGTTCGGTTCACCGCCGGGAACACGCTCGTCTTCTTCCCGAGTTACGCCGAGGCGGAGCGCTACCGCGACCTCGTTCGGAACCGCGTCGATGCGACCCTCTACTTCGACGAGGCCGGAACCCCCGTCGAGGAACTCCGCCAGCAGTTCACGTCGGACGGCAACGGCGTGCTCTTCACCTCGCTGTGGGGGACGTTGGCAGAGGGCGTCAGTTTCGACGGCGACGACGCGCGGACCGTCGTCGTGGTCGGCGTCCCGTACCCGCACCTGGACGACCGGATGGACGCGGTACAGGAGGCCTACGATACGGTGTTCGCGGACCGCTCCGGCCGGAATTCGGGCTGGGAGTACGCCGTGGAGATCCCGACGATTCGGAAGACTCGGCAGGCGCTCGGGCGGGTGATTCGCTCGCCCGAGGACTTCGGCGTTCGCATCCTCCTCGACAAACGCTACACCGAGAAGAGCGTCCGTGAGATGGGAAAGTACAGCGTTCGGGAGACGTTCCCCCCCGAGGAACGCGGGGAGACCATCGACATCGCGCCGGAAAAGCTCAAGTTCGCCATGCTGAACTTCTTCACGGACAAGGACGCGTGGGACGGCGACCCGCCGAAACCGCAGTAAAAACGGAACCGAGAGCGAATCAGACGGGAAGCGAGAGTCTGGCGGCGGTTTCCTCGTACTTTGCATCCCAGAGGTGGAGTTCCGTGACGCTCCACGAAATCGAATCGATATCGCGTTGGGCGAGTTGTCGCGCCGTCTCCACGTCCCCGCCGCGCGCCAGCGTGACGTGCGGAACGTAATCCTCGCCTTCCAACCCCTCGATGGTCCCGAACTCCTCGGTCAGTTCGTCGTGGAGGCGCTGCAGGCCGGGGCTTTCGACGCCGAGATAGACGACGGGACCCGCGCCGCGCGTCGGCGTTTCGAAGTAGTCGATGCCCGAAACTTTCGCCTCGAACGCGGGCGTTCCGACGAGCGCGGTTCGGACCCGCATCTCCAGTCGGTCGTAGTCCCCGTCGTTTCCGAAGCGCTTGACGACGAGCGTCCGTCGATCACGAACCTTGTCGAACCCGTAGAGGGAGGGGCGTAGCTCCTCCGCGAGTCGGGCGATGTCGCCGGGAACCGGGACGTTGAGGCTGAACACTGTTCGGTTCGAGCGGTGGGAAGAATATCAGGGTGGCGTTTGTCAGTCGGGACCCGCTGGACTCATGCGGTGCTGTCGTTCCGTATCGCGGAGCCCCAAATCGAAATCCACCACTTCTTCATTCGGAGGCTGACACTCGACGTCCACTCGGTATGGTTTATCGCCGAATCGTTCGACTGCGGACGGTTGACCGTCGCGTTTCCGGCGATACGATACGAATGCCCCTTCGTGTCTTCGAGGCTGGTGACGGTGATGTGGGCGACGTCACCGTTTCCGAGCGATTTGGGAAGTTTGATTTTACCACTCGCGCCGACCGTATCGTTTCCGAGGAAGAGCGAGGCGTTCGTTCCTGCCGGAATACGTTTCCCGCCGTGGTGTTCCACGGTGACCTCGCTCGCGTTCCGGTGAACGGTCAATCGCGGACGGTCGTCCATCCACTTCGGGGGCGTGGGTGGGTTCGAAACCAACTCGTACCGATAGTCGAACTCGACGGTCGCGGAGCGTGTTCCCGTCGTTCGAACCGTTCCGGATAGGTCGTGGATGATGCCGCGTTCGTCCACGAGTGCGGTCGCGGAGAGCGTCTCGACGCCCTCCAGCGTCGAGGACCCCGAGGCCTCGTATCGGTACAACTTCGTTCCGTTTCGAACCGTCGTTCCGTTCACGAGGAAGTCCGCGCTGGAGAGTATGGTTTCCATTCGTGGAGCAACGGACCCGATGCGTTGCCGGATGAAATTGGAACTCTCCCCGGAATTAACTCGGCAGGTGTCGTCCGCGAGTCGACACCATGCTACGCTATCGTTCCACGTGTACCCTCGATACGGGTTCCCCATTTTGTTCACTACCACTCCGTCACCCGCCTCCCGTATTCCCGCGCGGCCACCTCCCACGTGCGCGGTGAGGGTCGAGTTCATCCAGTTTCTCGACCCGACGTCCTGTCTCGGGCGGATACGAACGCTCACTCGATAGGGCTTCGATTCGAGCGCCGATTCGTGTGCGGACACCAACCGCTCGGCGTCGACTATCCACTGGCCGTTCGCGCCGGGCGGCGGCGACAGCGAATCGGTCGAAGTCGCGGTCGGTGTTCCTCCGCCGGAACCGGTGTCGGACCACGGGAGAAACCCCGAACAGCCGGATGTCAGGACGAGGAGGACCAACAGGAGGGCTGGTAGCCGTCGCATTCCACGACGTTACCGTCGGAACACAATAAAATCTATCTACGAAGGGAACCGCTGGCAATCGTTGCCGTGCCGAAAGGCTTTAAGGGGTGAGCGACGGAAAGACTCGATAATGTCGCGGACTCGCGTTACCGGGGTCGCCCCTCTGGTGAGCGACGAGTCCGTCCGTGACTCCTTCTGCGTGCGACGACGACCGGGGCTTTTCTAGTCCCAATAATACCTATTCCACTCCGTTCCGATGTTCGTTCAAAACGCACTCACCTGTGATTAACTCGTCTTTAGTCTGCTCTCCGATTTTATTTCTCAAATACTTGAGAAGAATTTAAGTAGGTGTAGCCCCTGGCGACTCGTACAATGAAAACGGTTGCACTCGCCTTCTCGGGCGGACTCGACACGACAGTATGCGTCCCACTCCTCGAAGAGGAGTACGGCTACGACGACGTTATCGGCGTCACTGTCGACGTGGGTCAACCCGAAGAGGAGTTTGCAGAAGCGGAGGAAACAGCGGAGGCATTGGATTTGGACCACTACGTCGTGGACGCCAAGGACGCGTTCGCGGAGCAGTGTCTCGACGCGGTGAAAGCGAACGCGACGTATCAGAGCTATCCCCTCGGCACCGCGCTCGCCCGCCCCGTCATCGCCGAAGCGATTCTCGACGTGGCGAAGGAAAACGACTGTGACGCCGTGGCCCACGGCTGTACTGGCAAAGGGAACGACCAGTTGCGCTTCGAGGCGGTCTGGCGCGCCTCCGACTTGGAGGTCATCGCCCCCGTACGCGAGATGGGGCTGACACGCGAATGGGAGATGGGCTACGCTGACGAACACGACCTGCCCGTCGAGGGCGGCAACGAGGGCGTCTGGAGCATCGACACGAACCTCTGGAGCCGCTCCGTCGAAGGCGGTAATCTCGAAGACCCCGGCTACGTCCCGCCGGAGGACATCTACGAGTGGACTCTCGCACCCGGCGCGGAAACCGAACTCGTCGAAATCGAGTTCGAGGAGGGCAAACCGGTCGCCGTTGACGGCGAAGCGATGGACGCGGTGTCGCTCATCGAGTACCTCAACGAACTCGCCGGAAAACACGGCGTCGGTCGCACCGATCTGATGGAAGACCGCATGCTCGGCCTGAAGGTCCGCGAGAACTACGAACACCCCGCCGCGACGACGCTCCTCAACGCTCACGAGGCGCTCGAAGGATTGGTGTTGACGAAGGAGGAGCGCTCGTTCAAGACGAGTATCGACCAGCAGTGGGCCGAGAAGGCCTACGAGGGACTGCTCTCCGCGCCGCTCGTGGACGCCCTCGACGGCTTCATCGACACCACGCAGGAGAAGGTGACCGGCACGGTCACCATCAAATTCCAGGGCGGGCAGGCCCGCGCGGTCGCCCGCGAGAGCGAACACGCCGTCTACTCCGAGGACGCCGCCTCGTTCAACACCGAGACGGTCGGCAAAATCGAGCAGGCCGACGCGACAGGGGTCGCGAAATACCACGGCTATCAATCACGCCTCGCGAACGATGAGTGACGGCGGACACGCGGCGAGCGAGGACGACTTCGGGGACGGAGACGTCGTTCGCGGCGACCGCTTCAGCGGCGGTCCCGCCCGCGGGTTTCTCTCGTCGCTCGCGGCCGACGAGCGCATCTTCGCGGCGGACCTCGAAATCGACCGCGCCCACGTCGTGATGCTGGCCGAACAGGGCATCATCGACGACGAGGTAGCGGGCGAAATCCTCACCGCGCTGAACGTGGTCGAAGTCGAAGGCCACGAGACGCTCCCCGAGGGCGAGGACGTTCACGCCGCCATCGAAACGGCGGTCGTCGGACAGGTCGGCCACGACGGCGGGAAGATGCACACCGCCCGCAGTCGGAACGACGAGGTGGCGACCTGCATCCGCTATCGCCTCCGCGAGGACGTTCTCTCGCTCCTCGAAACCACGACGGCGCTCCGCTCGGCCCTGCTCGACGCCGCGGAATCGCACGCAGAGACGGTGATGCCGGGATACACCCACCTTCAGCCCGCGCAACCGACGACCGTCGGGCACTTCCTCGCCTCCTACGAGCAGGCCGTCGCCCGCGATACGGCACGCCTGCTCGACGCCTACGGGAGAATCAACCAGTGCCCGCTCGGCGCGGCGGCGTTCGCGGGAACGCCGTTCGACGTGAACCGCGAGCGCGTGGCGGAACTGCTCGGCTTCGACGGCGTTCTTGAGAACTCGATGGACGCGGTTTCGACCCGCGACTTTTTGGTCGAGACGGTCGCCGCCGCGGCGAACCTCGCCACGACGGTCTCCGGTGTCTCCGAGGACCTCGTGATTTACTCGAACCGCGGCTTCGTGGAACTCTCGGACGATTACGCGTCCACGTCGTCCATCATGCCACAGAAGAAGAATCCCGATACGCTCGAACTGGCTCGCGCGGTCGCGGGCGACGCTCACTCCGGACTGTCGGGGCTGCTCACCACGCTGAAGGGACTGCCCCGCGCGTACAACCGTGACCTGCAACGCGCGACGCCGCACGCGTGGGACGCCATCGACGCCGTGACCGACGCGACCGAAGTCGCGGCTGGTGCGGTGGCGACCGCGACGTGGAACGACGACGCGCTCGCGGACGCGGCCGGAGAGGGATTTTCGACCGCAACGGGCGTCGCCGACCTGCTGGCGATGTGCGGCGTTCCGTTCCGCACGGCCCACGAAGTCGTTGCGACGGCGGGCGAAGCGGACTACGACGCTCTGGACTCGGCGGCCGAGGAGGTCCTCGGCGCACCGCTCTCGGAGTTCGTCGCCCCCGAGGAAGTCGAATCGGCGCTCGACGCGGCGACGAGCGTCGCCATGCGCGATTCGGTCGGCGGTCCGGCGAGCGAGTCGCTGGCCGACTCGCTCGCCGACGCGGAAGCGACGCTCGTGGACGACGAAACGACGACGACCGAACTCGCCGAGTCGCTCGAAGCGGCCGGTGAAACGCTCCAGACGGAGGTAAACGACTATGCCTGAACTACCGCGACCCCCGCGTGGGGCACTACTTGATTACTAACATCGAAACCGCGGTATCCGACTTCTAACGCCGTTAGACGGCAGTCTGTGCTTTTCTTTCATAATTAATAACGATGGATTTAAGTCCGATAGGGCGATACGGGAGAGTACAATGGCAGAATGCGTTGAGTGCGGAGCCGATGTGGCTTTGCACGACGATTTGGAAGCGGGCGAAATCATCGACTGTGGAACCTGCGGTGTCGAACTGGAAGTCATCGACGTGAACCCGCCAGTCCTCGACCGAGCGCCGGAGCTCGAAGAGGACTGGGGGGAGTAAATTGCACCGCGCAAATACGCACCATTTGCTGGCTCACGTTTGCCACCGGAGGTGGCTCGCATGAATGTAGGCATCCTCTACTCCAGGATTCGCCGCGACGAAAAGCTCCTCCTCGCGGAACTCCGCGAGCGCGGACACGAGGTAACGAAGATCGACGTGCGCAAGCAGACGTTCGATCTGACCGAGCCACCTGAGGCCTTCGAGGGGCTCGACCTCGTCGTGGACCGCTGTCTGGCGACGAGCCGGAGCCTCTACGCCACGCAGTTCTGCGAGGCGTACGGGGTTCCCGTCGTCAACAGCCACGAAACCGCGGAGGTGTGTTCGGACAAGGCGAAGAACAGCCTCGCGCTCGCGGGCGCTGGCGTCCCCACGCCCGAGACGAAAGTCGCCTTCACGACCGACAGCGCGATGGAGGCCATCGAAAGCTTCGGCTACCCGTGCGTCCTCAAACCCGTCGTCGGGTCGTGGGGTCGCCTGATGGCGAAAATCGACTCGCGCAGTGCGGCGGAGGCGATTCTGGAACACAAGGCCACGCTCGGCCACTACGAGCACAAGGTGTTCTACGTGCAGGAGTTCGTGGACAAGCCGGAGCGCGACATCCGCGTCGTCGCATTGGACGGGAAGCCGGTCGCCGCGATGGTCCGCCATTCGGACCACTGGCTCACGAACGCCGCGAAAGGTGCTGAGACGGACGAGTTCGAACTCGACGCGGAAGCGAAATCGCTCGTGAAGAAAGCCAGCGATGCGGTCGGCGGCGGTCTCCTCGGCGTCGACTTGATGGAGACCGAGTCGGGCTACACGGTCCACGAAGTGAACCACACGGTCGAGTTCAAGGCGCTGAACGAGGCGGTCGAAACGGACGTTCCCGCCGCCGTCGTGGACTGGCTTGAAACGAAGGTTCCGGCGGAGGTGGTGGCCTGATGGCTACCGCGACCGACGCGGAGACGGATACGAGCGCCGAGACGCTCTCGGCGACCGTCATCGGAGCCAGCGGGTTCACCGGCGGAGAGCTGCTCCGCCTGCTCGCCGGACATCCGAACTTCGAACTCGCACAGGCGACCAGCAGGGAGTACGCGAACAAGACGCTCGGCTCCGTCCACCCGAATTTACGTGGGTCCGACCTTCGCTTCTCGGAGCCTTCGGACCTCGAATCGGTGGACGTGCTGTTCGCCGCGACGCCACACGGCGTCTCGATGGAACACATCGGCTCGTTCCGCGAGGCCGCCGACACGGTGGTCGATTTGAGCGCGGACTTCCGCCTCGACACGGAAGCCGAGTACGACGAGTGGTACGACGGACACAGTTGTCCCGAATATCTGGACGAGGCGGTGTACGCCCTGCCGGAACTGACGCGCGAGGAACTTCCCGGTGCGGACCTCATCGCCGCGGGTGGCTGTAACGCCACCGCGACGCTGCTCGGCCTGTCGCCGCTGTTCGACGCGGGAATCCTCTTCGGGAGCGAGCAGGTCGTCGTGGACGTGAAGGTCGGATCCTCCGAGGGTGGTGCCTCGCCGAGCAAGGCGAGCAGCCACGTCGAGCGCTCGGGTATCGTTCGCCCCTACGCGCCGACGGGCCACCGCCACGAGGCCGAAATAGAGGGGATTCTCGGAACGAGCGTGTCGTTCAGTGCACACGCCGTGGACATGGTTCGCGGAGCCTCCGCGACCTGTCACGTGTTCCCCGACTCGCCCGTCTCGAAGGGAGACCTCTGGAAAGCGTATCGGGAGGCCTACGAGGACGAACCGTTCGTCCGCCTCGTCGCGGGGGGCGGCGGCGTCTATCGCTACCCGGAACCCAAGGCGGTCGCCGGGACGAACTACGCCGAGGTCGGGTTCGAACTCGACCCGACCAATAAACGCATCGTCGTCTTCAGCGCCATCGACAACCTGATGAAAGGGTCGGCGGGACAGGCGGTCCACGCCGCCAACCTTGCGCTGGGATTCGAGGAAACAGCCGGATTGGAATTCGAGGGACTACATCCCGTGGGAAGCCCATGACTGACGAATACAGCCGCGAGGAACTGCTGGCCGCACACGACCAACTCATCGACAACGACAACGACGACGGGCTTCGAGCGGACGGCGGGGTCGTCGAGGACGACACCGCCCCCGTGGTCGTCAAAATCGGCGGCGCGCGGGCGGTGAATCCCGACGGCGCGCTGTCGGACGTGGCGCACCTCACCGCAAACGGACAGGACGTCGTGGTCGTCCACGGCGGTTCGACGGCGGTGGACGACACGCTCCACGAACTCGGCGAGGAACCCGAGTACGTCGAGTCCACCAGCGGTGTCATGGGCCGGTTCACCGACGAGAAGGCGATGGAGGTCTTCGAGATGGTGATGCCGGGCAAACTCAACACCGAGCTGACGGCAAATCTGCAGAACGAAGGCGTCCGCTCCATCGGACTGTCCGGCGTGGACGGCGCGCTCCTGACCGGCCCGCGCAAGTCGGCCGTCAGGGTGGTCGAGAACGGGAAGAAGAAGATACGTCGCGGCGACCACTCCGGAAAAATCGAGGACGTGAACGCCGACCTCCTCGAAACGCTCCTCGACGGCGGATACACGCCCGTCGTGACGGTCCCCATGCTGGCCGACGACGGAACGCCGGTCAACGCGGACGCGGACCGCGCGGCGGCGGCCATCGCCGGCGCACTCGGCGGCGAACTCGTCGTTCTGACGGACGTGCCGGGTCTCCTCGAAGACCCCGACGACGAGACGACGCTCATCGAGCAAGTGGGCACTCCCGAGGAGATGGAAACCGCGAAATCGGCCGCTGAAGGGTTCATGACGAAGAAGGTCATGGCCGCGACGGAGGCGCTCGAAGGCGGTGCGGAATCCGTCGTCGTCGCGGACGCGAACAACCACGACCCGATTACGACGGCCCGGAAGGGGCACGGAACGCGCTTTACGCCCGCCTCGCTGGGGGTGTCGCCATGAGCGGTTTCGTCTACAACGAGAAGCCGATTCGAATCGCGAGCGGCGAGGGACCGTACCTCTACGCGGAGGACGGAACCGAATACCTCGACTTCGGCGCGAGTTACGCGGTCACACCGGTCGGCCACTGCCACCCGGACGTGGTTTCCGCCGTCCAAGAACAGGCCGCGGAACTGCTGTTCGTCCACGCGTCGTATCCCACCGACGCCCGCGACGACCTCTACGCGAAACTGGCCGCCGTCGCACCCGAGGGCCTCGAAAACGTCTGGCTCAACAACTCGGGAACCGAAGCGAACGAGGCGGCGCTGAAGTTCGCCCGGAGCGCGACCGGGAAGTCGAAACTCGTCGCCGCGAAGCGCGGCTTCCACGGCCGGACCATGGGGTCGCTGTCGGTGACGTGGAAGAAGAAGTTCCGCGCGCCGTTCGAACCCCTCGTGGAGGACGTGGAGTTCGTCACCTACGGCGACGAGGAGGAACTGGCCGACGTCATCGACGACGACACGGCGGCCGTCATCCTCGAACCCGTACAGGGCGAGGGCGGCGTCAATCCCGCCACGAAGACGTATCTTCAGGCCGCCCGCGAGTTGACCGAGGACGCTGGAACGGCCCTGATATTCGACGAGGTGCAGACAGGCCTCGGCCGGACGGGTGCCTTCTGGGCGTGCGAACACGCCGACGTCACCCCCGACGTGCTCACGACGGCGAAGGGGTTGGCGAGCGGCCTGCCCATCGGCGCGACGCTCTGTGCCGACTGGATAGCCGAGTCCGCGGGGTCGCACGGTTCGACCTTCAGCGGCAGTCCGGTCGTCAGCGCGGCGGCGGAGGCGACGCTCTCGGTACTCGTGGAGGAGAACTTGCCGGAGCACGCCGCCGAGATGGGCGAGTACCTCCGTTCCGAACTCGAAGCCGCCGACCTGCCCGTCCGCGAGGTTCGCGGCCACGGCCTGCTCGTGGGTATCGAGGTCAAACGCGGAGCGAACCGCGTGTTGAAGGAGCTGGCGCTGTCACACGGCGTTCTCGCGCTTCCGGCGGGACGGAGCGTCGTCCGCCTCCTCCCGCCGCTGACGGTGGACACGGAACACGTCGATACCGTCGTTTCCGCGCTGGCCGACGTGCTGGGAGGGAACGAATGATAGGAACGATGATGGATTCTACTTCTGTATCACAAGCCGACGCGCACGATTTGCTGGTCGAACTGGTCGAAACGCCCTCGGTTTCGGGCGAGGAAGCGGACTGTGCCGAACGACTCGCTGCCTTCCTCGAAGCGGAGGGCCGCGACGTGTGGATCGACGACGTTGGCAACGTCCGCGCCCCCGGAAACGGGGTGCTCCTCACTTCGCACATCGACACCGTGCCCGGCGACGTCCCGGTCGAACTGGACGACGGAATCCTCCACGGTCGCGGAAGCGTGGACGCGAAGGGGCCGCTCGCCGCGATGGCGGTCGCGGCGGTCGAAACCGGCGCGAGCTTCGTCGGCGTCGTCGGCGAGGAGACGAACTCGCGCGGCGCGCGCCACCTCGTTTCCGACGTGGACGAACCCGAATTCGTCGTCAACGGCGAACCCAGCGGCTGGGACGCCCTGACGCTCGGCTACCGCGGCTACCTGACTGGTACCTACTCGGTCACGGTCGATTCCGTGCACACCTCCCGCCCGGAACCGAACGCGATTCAGTACGCGACGGAGTGGCTGACGCGCGTCGAATCGGCGTTCGACACGGCGGCGTCGGACGCCGACGAATCCTCGACGGCGACCTCGGTGACGGTAAAGCCCGTCGAGTTCGACGGCGGTCTGACCCCGGACGGCTTCGCCACGGAGGCGACGGTCGAAATCCAGTTCCGTATTCCGTCGGGTACGACGGCCGAAGAGATTCGGTCGGTCGCCGAAGCCGAACTCGATGCCGGTAAGCTGTCGTGGAACACCCCGATTCCGCCGACGCTCTCCAGCCCGCGGACGGAGTTGGGTCGTGCGTTCCGCGTCGCCATCCGCGAGGAGGGCGGCGACCCCTCCCTGCTCCGGAAGACGGGAACGAGCGACGCGAACCTCTACGCCGAGGCCTGGGACTGTCCGGTCGTCACGTACGGACCGGGCGACTCCTCGCTCGACCACACGCCCGAAGAGCACATCGAACTGGCCGAGTTCGACAGGTCGATTTCTGTGTTGACTGCCGTCTGCGAGAAACTGGAGGTGGACGCATGACGCGTCACTTCCTCGACGTGGACGACCTGTCGCCGGAGGAGGTGGCGGAGGTGCTGGCGCTCGCGTCCGAATACAAGGAGAGCGGGTCGCCGCACGTACTTTCCGGCCAGACGCTCGCCATGCTGTTCGAGAAGCCGAGCACGCGCACCCGCATCTCGTTCGAGACGGGGATGACGGACCTCGGCGGGCACGCCATCTTCCTCGGCCCGAACGACACGCAACTCAACAGGGGCGAACCACTCTCCGACACGGGGCGGGTGCTCTCGGGCTACGTGGACGCCGTGATGGCCCGCGTGTTCGACCACGACAGTCTGGTCGAGATGGCCGAACACGCCACGATTCCGATAATCAACGGGCTTTCCGACGTGGCGCATCCGTGTCAGGCGCTCGCCGACCTCCAGACGATTCGGGAGCACTTCGGCGGGTTCGAGGACCTCACGGTCGCGTGGGTCGGCGACGGTAACAACGTCGTCAACTCCTTCGCCATCGCGGCCTCGACGGTCGGTATCGACCTGACGATTGCGACGCCCGAGGGGTACGAGCCCTCGGCTGACGCCATCTCGACGGCGGCCGCCCGCGGACCGAAGCCGACGGTGACGAACGACCCGGACGCGGCGGTCGCGGACGCAGATGTCGTCTACACCGACGTCTGGGTCAGCATGGGCGAGGAGGACGAACGCGAGTCGAAACTGGCCGCGTTCGACGGCTTCCAACTGAACGAGGAGTTGCTCCCCGACTCGATGCCGGTCATGCACTGTCTGCCCGCCCACCGCGGCGAGGAAATCACCGGTAATGTCCTCGAAAGCGACCGCTCGCTGTCGTGGGACCAAGCGGAGAACAGGCTTCACGCACAGAAGGCGCTTCTCGCGTTCCTCGCGGAAAAACGGTGAGTCAGCGCCGGTAGGCGATGGCGAACACCGCGCCCAACAGGACGCCGTAGACGATGTGGCCGACGAGGCTCACGACGTCGAACGTCGGGACGGCGAGGGTCATGCCGACCGCGCCGAGCCAGAACGGCATGACGAAACTCGCGGCGACGACCCACAACACGATTCCGTACGCCACGCCGATTCCGGCCGTCGGGCCGGGACGGTCGGCGTACGCTCGAAGTCGCGTCATCGTCATCACGGCCCCGAAGACGAGACCGAACACGACGCTGTTGAACAGGTGGGCGACCCACCCCATCGTCGTCCCGTCGAGTCCGTACAACGCCGCGACGGTCGGCAGCACCCCCATCGACTGCAGCAGCAGGCCGAACACGATGCCGCCGACCAGCCCCCCGAGTATCGAACTCGACCACGTTCTGTTGATAACCCCGCGCTCTCTGATTCGCTCGCCGATGGTTTCGCTCCGTTCTTGTGCCATATGTGAACGTAGGCCACGGTGGTTGATGTGGGTTTCCGCAGGAACCGAACAGGACGGTTTCCTGTCCGATTGCCGTCTCACGAGCGAGTAGCCTTTTGCCGGTGTCACGCTACCTCTAGGTGGGTGAGAAAGGGGGATGACTCGACTCGGTTTCACGGGGGACGTGATGCTCGGGCGGTTGATAAACGAACGACAGCAACGTCGGAGCGTCTCGGGGGTTTGGGGCAACGTTGAAGGGACCCTCCGCGCGCTCGACGGTCTGTTCATCAATCTCGAATGCTGTCTCTCCGCGGGTGGTACGCTGTGGACGGACACGTATCGTCCGTTTCACTTCCGGGCCGACCCGGACTGGGCGATTCCGGCGCTCGAATCGGTGGGCGTCGAGTGGGCGAATCTGGCGAACAATCACGTGCTGGACTACGGCCCGGACGCGCTCGCGGACACGGTGGGTCACCTTGACGACGCCGAAATCCGCCATTCGGGTGCGGGGGCCGATTTGGAAGCGGCCTGTTCCCCCGCGTTCGTCACCGTGGACGGGTTGGAGGTCGCGTTCGTCTCGTTCACCGACAACACGCCGGAGTTCGCGGCGAAGTCGGACAAAGCCGGGACGGCGTACGTGAACTTCGACGTCACCCACCCGCAAGCGGTGCGACGCGTCGGGCGGTCCCTCGCCCGCGCTCGAACGGAGGACCCCGACCTGCTCGTGGCGTCGCTTCACTGGGGTCCGAACATGCGAACCGAACCCACCGTCGAGTTTCGAGAGTTCGCCCGCTGGTTGGCGGAGGAGGGCGTGGACATCGTGCACGGTCACAGCGCGCACGTCTTTCAGGGCGTCGAAGTCATCGACGATACGCTCGTGCTCTACGACACGGGGGATTTCGTGGACGATTACGCGACCGATTCGGAACGCCACAACGACCGGGGTTTTCTCTTCGAAGTGACCGTCTCGGACGGTGAACTCTCGGAGCTTCGACTCCGCCCGACGGAGATTTACGACCTCGCGGTCCACGAGGCGGAACACTACGCGGGAACGTGGAGCGTCCAGCGGATGGACGCGCTTTCGTCGGCGTTCGGTACCGAGCTCCAGCGCGATAACGACGACCTCGTGCTCTCGCTTTCGTCGTAGCGTTGCCGTCGTTCGCGGCGTTTTCACGGGTCGGTGCGGTGCTTCCGACGGCCGCTGCCAGCGTTGCCACCGTCCGCGCCTTTTTCACCTCGGAACCCATCCACCCGCTCAATGAACCTGACGCTCTCGAATCCGACCGCACCCGAACCCGACGGTGCGGACGACGGCGTATGGCTCGCCTGTATCGACTGCGAGTGGACCGGCGCACCCTTCGACGAGATTCGCTACCGCTGTCCCGACTGTGACGGACTGCTCGAAGTCCGCTACGCCGACCACCCGACGTTCGACGACTTCGAGGGGAGCGGCGTCTGGCGCTACGCCGACGCCCTTCCCGTCGAGTCCGGCGTGAGCATCGAAGAGGGGAACACCCCGCTCTACGAGGTGCCGACCATCGAGGAGGAAGTCGGCGTCGACGCGCTCCGCGTCAAACACGAGGGGATGAACCCGACCGGGAGTTTCAAGGACCGCGGCATGACGCTGGGCGTCAAGGTCGCCGAAGAATTGGGCGTCTCCCGCCTCGCCTGTGCGAGCACCGGGAACACCAGCGCGGCGCTCGCCTGCTACGGCGCACGGGCCGGAACCGAAGTGCTCGTGCTCCTCCCCGCCGGGAAAGTCGCCGCCGGAAAGGTCGCACAGGCCAGCCTCCACGGCGCGCGAATCCTCGAAGTGGACGGCAACTTCGACGACTGCCTCGACATCGTTTCCGACCTCGCAAATCGGGGCGAAGCCTATCTGCTCAACTCGCTCAATCCCTTCCGCCTGGAGGGGCAGAAGACCATCGGCCTCGAAATGATAGAACAGTTCCGCGACCAGACGGGCGAACTGCCCGACCGAATCGTCCTCCCCGTGGGCAACGCCGGAAACACCAGCGCGCTGTTCAAGGCGTTCCGCGAACTCGTCGCCGCCGGGGAACTCACGCCCGAGGAGGTGCCCGTCCTGACCGGCGTGCAGGCCGAAGGCGCGGCCCCGATGGTCGAAGCCGTCGAGAACGACGCCGAGGAAGTCCGTCGCTGGGACGAGGTGGAGACCATCGCAACCGCCATCCGCATCGGCAATCCCGTCAACGCCCCGAAGGCGCTCCCAGCGATTCGGGAGACGGGCGGCACTGCCGTCGCCGTCACCGACGAGGAAATCACCGACGCCCAGCGCGCGTTGGCGCGGGATGGCGTCGGCGTCGAACCCGCGAGCGCGGCGAGCGTCGCCGGATTGCGAAAACTCCGCGAGTCGGGCGAAATCTCGCCGGGCGAAAACGTCGTCTGCCTGACGACGGGCCACCTCCTGAAAGACCCCGACGCGGCGGCCGCGGCGGGCGTCGAGCCGGAACCGGTTCCGGCGGACACGGACGATGTGCTCGACGTGCTCAGTCAGTAGCCGAGCGTATCACGTCGAAACGTCGCTCGGTAGCCGCCCGACTGACGACGAGTCGATAGAATCCATCCGAACGTTCGATATTTTCATTATAACAATCGCAACAATATTATCCGTCTCTCGAAAATATCATGGGTATGATGGTTCGGGACCAGATATTGCAGTGGGATGATTTATCAGTCTCGATACGAAATCTGGAACGCAAAGCGATATCGAAATGCAAGTCACACCGTCCGCGACCCTCTCGGTCGTTTCGACTCTCGTCATCCTCGGCGTTACCGCGTTCATATGGCGCTATCGCTCTCGTCCGGGTGCGACGCCGTTAGTCGGATTCACGACAGCCGCGGCCGTTTGGACGGCCGGAAACGCGCTGCAGATAGCGAGCACGTCGCTCGCTGGGAAACTGTTCTAGGTCAACGTTCAGTACTTCGGCATCGTCGCAATTCCGATAACGTGGTTCGTCTTCGCGTGTGAATACACGGGCCACGATGAGTGGCTGACGCGGCGGACGTTCTCGATACTCTTCTTGTATGCTGGCGGTACGCTGGTGCTCGTCTGGACCAATCCGGTCCACCACCTCGTTCGAACGTCGAGCGAACTCGTCGTCACCGACGGCGTGGTTCGGTTGGACCGAACGTTCGGCCCGTGGTTCTGGACGAGCGCCGTCTACTCGAATCTCGTGGACGGTCTCGGGACGCTGTTGCTCCTTCGAGGATTGATACGAGCGCGCCGGTTCTTCCGGGGACAGGCGACCGCGCTGATAGTCGGGACGATGATTCCGTGGACGGCTTCCGCGCTGTTCTACAACGGGCTGTTGGGAATCGAACCGGAGGTGTTTTTCGCCGCCACGGCCATCGCGTTCGCCTACGCTATCTGGCACCACCGGTTGTTCGATCTGGTTCCGGTCGGACGCTCCGCGGTCGTGGACGAGATGACCGATGCCGTCATCGTCACCGACGACAGCGGCCGCTTGGTGGATACGAATCCCGCGGCAAACCGACTGCTCGACGTTTCGTCCGACGATATCGGCCGACGGTTCGATGACGTCTGTGCGGCGTTCCCCGAACTCGTGGAGTGTTTCCGTGCACGGCGGGTTCCCGAAACGCCCATCGTCAGCGACGTCGGTGGCGACCGTCGGTACCTCGACGTCCACTGTTCGAAGGTGTCCGACTCGGGGACGAAGCTTTCGGGGACGATACTCATCGTTCGAGACGTGACCGAGTTCGAGCGGAAAAAGCGGGCCGTAGAGCGGCACAACGAGCGACTGGAGCGGGTCGGGCACACCATCGCCCACGACCTTCGCAATCCCCTCAACGTCGCCGAAGGGTACCTCGGACTCGAACGCGAGCGCTCCGACGGCGAGTACTTCGATAACGTCGAACGCGCCCACGACCGCATGGAGGAGATAATCGATGACGTCCTTTCGATGGCACGTCACGAGCGCTCGGAACGGTTCGAATCCCTCGATCTCGAACGACTCGCCGAGCGGGCGTGGGAGAACGTCGAGACGGACGCCGCCACGGTCTCCATCGAAACCGGTCCCGTCGTCGTTCGAGCGAACGAGGGACAGTTGTCGAGCGTGTTCGAGAACCTGTTTCGAAACGCGGTCGAACACGCTGGACCGACCGTGGCCGTCGAGGTCGGGTGGAAAGAGGACGAGAACGAACAGCGGAGTGGAACGATATACGTCGGTGACGACGGGCCGGGCATCCCGCCGACCGAACAGGGTCGCGTCTTCGACCACGGCTATTCGACCCGAACCGACGGGACGGGTGCGGGACTCTCCATCGTCGCCGGTATCGCCGAACGACACGGATGGGAGGTGAACGCGACGGACAACACTCGTCGCGGAGCACGCTTCGACATCAGCGGCGTACAGACTTCATCGCCGGGTCGAGAACTCGATTGACGGTCGCTCACCGTCGTGGTTTCCGATTTCTGGCGGCTCACGGCGCGACCCCCCGTTTCACGGTGTCACCCTGACCGCGACCACCGCGCCAGCGCGAACACGATGCTCGCGCTGACGATGAGACACGCGAGCAGTCCGGTGAACGCCGCCTTATATCCTGACTGCCCCGCGACGTACCCGACGTACGTCGTACCGAGGCTGCCGAAACCGATGTAGACCGTTCGCGTCGCGCCGAGGTCGCCGCCCATGCTCCCGTCGGGAAACACGTCCATCAGGTGCGCCTGCATGGCTGGCGGATAGGCCATCAACCCCGCCGCGAACAGGGCGACGCTTCCGGCGACGGCCAGCGTCCCGCTCGCCAGTACGAGCGCGGCGAGGGCGACCGTCGCCAGCACGAGCGACCCGGCGGCGACGACCGGGCGCGATATCCGGTCGCCGAGCGCGCCCGAAACCGGTTTCACCAGCGTTCCGACGATGAACAGCGCCGCGAACGCGCTTCCCGCGAGTTCGGGCGAAAAGTCCTTCGACTCCTGGAGGAACGACGGGAGGAACCCGGCGACGGACTGCCAGACGAACGCGTAGAGCGAATAGGCCACGAGGAGCGCCACGGTTCGGCGGTTGCCGAAGCGCCGCGCCGTCGCTCTGACGTCCGCGATGACCGCTCGTCTCGCGTCCGCGTCGATGGTCGGTCGGGTGTAGGCCTCTCGACTCCAGCGGTGGAGGAAAACGAGTACCAACACGGTTACCAGCACGACGGGAACGAACGCGGCCCGCCAGACGGCGACGGCGAGGACGGCGACCGCCAGCCCCGCCGCTATCACTCCGCCCGTGTCCCCCGACGCGCCGTGAAGGCCGAACGCTTGCCCTCGACGGGAGACGAACAGGTCGGAGACGAGCGCCCGCGCCGGAGTCGGATACAGTCCGGCACCGCACCCGACGACGGCCGCGCCGAGCAGAAAGACGGCGTAGGTCGGCGCGGCCGCGAGGACCGTGAATCCGACCGCGAGGAGCGAAAGCCCGGACACGAGCAGAGTTTTGCGCGAGAAGCGGTCGGACAGCCTGCCGCTCGGATACTGACCGAGCGCGTACAGCCCCCAGAGAAGGGTGAACGCGACGCCCGCCTGAAGCTCCGTGATGTGGAGGTCCTCCATCACGGCCGGGAGCATTGGCGAGAGGACGAGCCGTCCGGCCTGAATCATCATCCATCCGAGCGAGACGACGAGGAGCAGTCGCCCGGAATACCCCGTCACGAGCCGCTCCTCGCGTCCGGGTCGTTCGTCGCCGCGGTTGGATTCGACCGATGTCACGACTCGACGGTGGCGTGGCGGCTACTTGAGTCCCGCTTTCGCGGCAGGGCAAGCGGTCAAAGATTCGTTCGACTGGTCCTCACACCGACTGCTGGCCTCGTTTCCGTATAAAAAGATTCGTCGCCCGCGGGTCGATTTTCAGTTCCCGTTCAGCGCGATGTTCCGCACTTCGATGATGCGCTCGTCGGCTTCGAGCGCTTCCTTTGCGGCCGTACTGACTTCGCTGTCCAGGTTGTAGACCGACAGCGCCTCGCCGCCGTCGGTTTCGCGGGCGTTGAACATGCCCGCGATGTTGATGTCGTGTTCGCCGAGGACGGTTCCGATGAACCCGATGACGCCGGGCTTGTCCTGATTGCGGGCCACGAGCATGTGACCGTGGGGGATGGCGTCCACGCGGTAGCCGTCGATGCGGACGATGCGCGGGTCGTCGTCCGCGAAGAGGGTTCCTTCGACCGTTATCTCCCCGTCGTCGCTTTCGACCGTGACCGTGATGAGGCTCTGGAAGTCGGCGGCCTGCCGGGTCTTGCTCTCGGTCACTTCGACGCCGCGCTCCTCCGCGATTTGGGGGGCGTTGACGGCGTTGACCTGCCATTCGAGCGGCTGGAAGACGCCCTTCTGGGCGCTGGCGGTCACGAGGTCGACTTCCTCCTCGGCGATGTCTCCCTCGTAGTTCACCTCGATGCGCTCGATGCGCTCGTCCAGCAGTTGCGTGGCGATTTTGCCCGCGGTTTCGGCGAGTTCGATGTAGGGTCGAACGCGGGGGAACGCACTCTCCTCGACGGACGGCGCGTTGAGCGCGTTGATGACGGGTTCCTCGCGGAGCGCGGCGACCACTTGATCCGCGGTGCTGGTCGCCACGTTCTCCTGTGCGGCCTCCGTGCTCGCGCCGAGGTGAGGCGTGAGGATAACGTCGTCCACGTCGAGCAGCGGGTTGTCCTTGGGGAGCGGTTCCTCCGCGAACACGTCCACCGCTGCACCCGCCAGCACGCCGTCGGCGACCGCTTCGGCGAGCGCATCCTCGTCGATGACGCCGCCGCGGGCGCAGTTGACGATGTACCCGCCTTCGACCTGCGCGAGTTCTTCGGTGCTGATGAGCCCCTCGGTTTCGGGCGTGAGCGGGGTGTGCACCGTCAGGAAGTCGGCTTGTTCGAGACAGTCGTCCAGTTCGACCAGTTCCGCGCCGAGTTGCCTGGCGAGGTCCTCGCTGATGTACGGGTCGTACGCGACGAGGTTCATGCCGAGGCTGTCGAGTTTCTTTGCGACCTCCTGCCCGACGCGGCCGAGGCCGACGATGCCGAGCGTCTTACCGTTCAGTTCCGTTCCGAGGTAGTCGCCCTTGGCCCACTCGCCGCCCTTGAGTCGGGCGTGTGCCTGCGGGATGGAGCGCGCGGCGGCGAACGCCATCGCGACCGTGTGCTCCGCGGCGGCGCGAACGTTGCCTTCCGGCGCGTTCGCCACGATGACGCCGTTTTCGGTCGCGGCCTCGATGTCGATGTTGTCCACGCCGATACCCGCACGTCCGACGATAACGAGGTCGGACGCCGCTTCGAACACGTCTCGGTTGACGTCCGTCCCCGAGCGAACGATGAGTCCGTTCGCATCGGAAACCGCGTTCAAAAGTGCATCGCCCTCTACGTCGTATGCCGTTTCTACCTCGTATCCGCTTTCACGAAGTCGCTCGAGACCCGCGTCCGCGATGGGGTCCGTGACGAGAACCTTCATTGCTGGAGAGAATGCACCCCCCACCCGTTAACCCTTTCTCTCACAGCGAAGATTGCCAATATATTTTCGTATTCTATATTCTAAAAATATGTTGTCATTGGGAGGACTGCTACGGTCGGTGGCTACTGATTCCGCTCACGTCGGTCGGAGGACTGCCGTTCCGTCTCGTCTTTTTCGTGGCCTTCGACCGCTTCGTCGCTCGCATCGCTTCCATCGTTTTCGTTCCCATCCGACTCGGCCGCGAAACACTCACGACAGTAGTCGTTGCTCCCGCTTTCGACCAGCGCAATCGGGACGCCATCGACGACGAGTTCCTTCACGAACCGCCGTCGAACGCCGTTCCCGCCGTGCGTGCCACAGACGCCACACTCCCCGTCACCGAGCGCGATTCGCTCGGTGACGACGCGACGGCCGACGCCGTACCGCCCGCGGTCGTAGGCGCGTTCCGCCCGACTGAGACGATAGGAGAGGAGCACCGCCGGGACGAGAACGACGAGCAACAGGAGGAACGCCTTCCAACTCACCAACGACCGGACGACGACGCTGAGGAGCACCGCGAGCGAGGCGAATCCGACCGCGACGAGGACCCACTTCGTCAATCGGGCCGTGGCGTCGTTCGTCATCAGGTCGACGCGTTCGTCGAGTTGGTGGACGTCCCCGACGGCGAATCGCCGTTCGACCCGTCGATGTTTCGCACGAACTGCGGGTAGCCGTCACCGCCGACCGGGATGTAAACCGTATCCGTGTCGTCGAGTTTGTCGATGTACTGCTGTGTGAGAACCTTCTGGTCGAGCGATTCGCTCAGGATGCGGTTCGCTTCCGCCTCCCCGTTCGCCTCGATTTTCTTTCGGTCGGCTTCGAGTTTCTCGACTTCGAGTTCGTTCTCCTTCTGCTGTCGGCGCTGTTTCGTGATTTCCTTCTGTTCGACCGCCTGCTCGTACTGTTTCGGAAGGTTGACCTTCCGAATCTGGACCGCTTCGAGGATGAGGGCATCGCGGGCGAAATCCTTCTTCAGGGCGCTCTGGGCGGCCTGTTTCAGTTCCGTCTGGCCCTTTCCGGTGTATATTTCGGTCACGGGGAGGGCACCCGCCTCGGTGCGGAGCACGGAGCGAATGCTCGGGCGGATGAGTCGCTGCTCCGCGGACCCGAGCGTCCGGTAGTTCTTGTAGAATTTCACGGCCTGTCCCGCATCCACGCGATACCGCACGGTGATGTCGATGTCCACCCGGAGTCCGTCCTCCGTCAGGACGGTGATGGAGTCGTCTGTACCCGCCTTGTTTCCTTCGCCCTGTTGACTGGACATGGTGTAAGACTGGGGTCGCGTGGAGAGCGACACGGTGTCCTGCGAAACCGGGTTGATGAAGTGGGCTCCCGGTTCGAACACCGTTCCCGTCGCGGCACCCCACTTTTTGACCACTTGGACGTTCCCCTCGTCGACGGGCGTCCACGAGAGGAACCCGATTACCGGGGCGGCGATGAGGACGATGACGAGGACGATGAGGAGGGTGTTGCCGAAGATGCTTCGGAGGTCGATATCGGGAATGTTCGGTCCCGAGGAACCGTCGGGGTCTATCGGAATGTCACTATCGGAACTCATTCAGGTACGACCACATGTCTCGAGAGACATGTTATATCTCTTGGCGTTTGTCGCCGACGTGCATCGAACTTTATACCGTTGGGTTGTGAACCACGACTCGAATGACGTTAGTCGCGTTCGATTTCGACGGAACGCTTTCGGATTCGGAGATGACCGTGCTCCTCGGGAAACAGGTCGGCGTGGCCGACGAGATGGCCGACATCACCGCCCGAGCGATGAACGACGAACTCAGCTACGCGGAGAGCCTGCGCGACCGCGCGGCTTTGCTCGACGGGTTGTCACTCGCGGGTGCCGAGGACGCCTTCTCCGAGGTGACGCTCCGCCCCGGGGCGGCGGAAATCCTCGACGAACTTTCGGCGAAGGGAACCCACGTCGCCATCCTCACCGGCGGGTTCGAGCGCGGGGTACAGGCCGCGCTCGACCGCGAGGGCGTCTCGGTGGACACCATCGTCGCCAACCGACTGCTCGACGACGGGGAGGAACTGACGGGCGAGGTCGAGGGGCCGCTCATCGAGGGGACGAAGGACGACGCGCTCGAAGCGCTCGCGGAAGAACAGGGCGTCGACATGGTGAACACCGTCGCAATCGGCGACGGCGCGAACGACCTGCCGATGCTCGAAGTCGCGGGCTTGGCCGTCGGGTTCGACCCGAAACCCGCCGTCGCGCCCGCCTGTGACACCATCGTCACGCACATGGACGAACTGGACGACGTGCTGGGACGGAAGAACGCGATTTGAGCGTTCGCCGTCATTTCATATCGGGGATGTGGTGGTAGGGCGCTGAGACACGTGATATTCCGCATCTCGCTATCTTTAATATCTCAGCGAGCGTCTAATACATTCGGTGATTGTCATGGAACGATACACCCCCTTCGAGGACATGGACCGAATGTTCGAACAGATGCGTTCCCGCATGTGGGGGACGAACGCCCCGCGGAGCGAACTCCGAGGAGCATCCCACGGGACGCACGTGGACCTGAAAGAACGCGACGGCGAGTTCGTCCTCGTCGCCGACCTCCCCGGATTCGAGAAGGAGGAGATAGAACTCGCGTTCGCGGACGACACGCTGACCGTCGCCGCGAAACACGAGGTGTCCGGCGACGACTTCAGCCGCGCCCGCGAACTCTCGGAGCGCGTGACGATGCCCAAGCCGGTCGAGAAGGACGGAATCGAGGCGACCTACCGCAACGGCGTCCTCGAAGTTCGGCTTCCCATCAGCGAGGTGGAGACCGACGACGGCGACCGCATCGAGATTTCGGACTGATTTTTTTGGCGCGACCCGTCGACCAGCGGCGGCACCGTCTCGCGGAGCGCGCTCGCTGGAATCGCAAAGCCGAGGTTCTCTCCGCCGACGATTCCCGCCGTGTTGACGCCGACGACGCGTCCGTTGCAGTTCACGAGCGGTCCGCCGCTGTTGCCCGGATTGATGGCCGCGTCGGTCTGCACGACGCCGGAAATCGTCGCCCCGTGCTGGGACGGCAGCGTCCGGTTGACCCCGCTGACGACACCCTGCGTGATGGTCCCCTGTAGACCGAGCGGACTGCCGAGGGCGGCGACTGACTGTCCCGGTTCCGCCCGCTGCTCCGCGAGCGAGAGCGACTCGACGTAGGACGGGACGTTTTGCACGCGGAGGACCGCGAGGTCGCGTTTCGGCGCGGCCCCGACGACCGTCGCACGTCGCCATTGACCGCGGTCGAACTGGACGCGGAGTCGAGTTGCCTGCGCGACGACGTGCTGGTTCGTGACGACGTAGCCGACCCCCTCGGTCAGTTCGTAGACGAACCCCGACCCTTCGCCTTCGCTCCGGGGCGTTTCGACGCCGACCGAGACGACGGAATCGATGCTCCGGTCGTAGAGGCTCGAAAAGTCGCACGTCGATTGCTCCGCTCCTTGTGTGCCCTGTGCTCGGACGGTTCCGTTCGACGCGACGGCCCCCCACGACGGGACGACCCCCCAACTCGCGGTGACGAGAAGAACGGCAGCCACGGAGACGATGGCGTCGGTGAGCGTGCGGGACGGCGGAAGCGGTCGAGTTCCCATCTCGCACTCTGGACGTCACGCGCGCTAATCAGTGCCACGGCCGAACGACGGGGACGGCGGCGTTCACGACTGAACGACGGGGACGGCGGCGTTCACGACTGAACGACGGGGACGGTGGCGCGACGGGAACTACTGTGCGAACAGGCTGGCGTGAACGGGCGCGAAGTCGCTCGAATCGGACGAGAGGAACCGGCGAATCGGCGGGCCGACCAGTTCGGGTTCGGTGAGAAACGCGTCGTGCCCGTGGTCGCTGTGGAGGGAGCGGTGCGTCGCTTCGACGCCCGCCCGTTCGAACGACTCCATGAGGTGATTCGACTGCTGGACGGTGAAATGCCAGTCACCAGAAATCGAGATGAGGAGCGCCTCGCCGTCGAAGTCGGCGAGCGCCTCGGCGTCCGAGTCGCAGTTCGCGGCGAGGTCGTAGTTCTCCATGGCGTGCGTGAGGTGGAGGTAGCTGTTCGCGTCGAACCGCCGGACGAACTTCTCGGCCTGATAATCGAGGTAGCTCTCCACGTCGCGGTAGGAATCGGGGCCGAATCCGGCGATTCGGTCGTCCGCTCCTCGGCCGTTCGACGGAAACGTCCCCGGCGCGCTGTCGGCGAAGTCCCGGCCGAACTTCTCGCCCATCGACTCCTTCGAGAGGTACGTGATGTGGCCGAGTTGGCGGGCGAGCGCCAGTCCGCTGTCCGGGTGGTCGGGGTAGTAATCGCCGCCCTGCCACGCCGGGTCGGAGGTAATCGCCCGCCGCGCAACCGCCGACAGGGCGAGCAGTTGCGGGTCGAGTCGGGGACCGGTGGCGACGGGAATCACGCGTTCGACCATCTCCGGGTATCGCTTCGCCCATTCGAGCGCGTTCATCCCGCCGACGCTGCCGCCGACGACGGCCCGCAGTCGGTCGATTCCGAGGTCGTCGAGGAGTCGTCTCTGGACGCGAACCCAGTCGCCGACAGTCACGGCGGGGAAGTCGGAACCGTACGGGTCGCCCGTCTCGGGGTTCGTGCTGGCCGGGCCGGTGGTCCCGTAGCACGACCCCGGCACGTTCGCGGCGACGACGAACTGCTCGTGTGTGTCGATGGCTTTGCCGGGGCCGACGATTTGGTCCCACCAGCCTTCGCCCTGCCCGTCGGCGGCCCCCGTCACGTGGTGGCTTCCGGTCAGCGCGTGACAGACGAGAATCGCGTTGTCGCCGGTGAACTCGCCGTAGGTCTCGTAGGCGACTTCCAGTTCGGGAATCTCCTCCCCGCACTCGAACTCGAACGGGCCGAGCGAGAGCGAGGAATCGACGGTGGCGTCGGTCGGTTCGGTCATCGTGTCGAGTCCTCTGTTCGTGTCACCCCGTTTTTCGTCGCGGCGGCCGCCTCGTCCGTCGCCGACTCGATGGCGTTCTCGATGTCGGCAAGGATGTCCGCGGGGTCCTCGATTCCCACCGACAGGCGAATCAGGTCGCGCGTGACGCCCGCCGCCCGCTGTTCGTCGGGAGAGAGTTGTGCGTGCGTCGTGCTCGCGGGGTGGATGACGAGCGTCTTCGCGTCGCCGATGTTGGCGAGGAAGGACGCGAGGTCCACGTCCTCGCAGAACGCCTTGCTCGCCTCGAACTCCCCGAGGCCGAAGGCGATCATGCCGCCGTAGCCCCCCGACAGGTACCGACTCGCGCTGTCGTGCGTCCGGTGGTCGTCGAGGCCGGGATACGCGACCCACGCCACCTCGTCGTGGTCCGCGAGGTACTCCGCGACGATGGCGGCGTTCTCGCAGTGTCGCTCCATCCGAAGCGGCAGCGTCTCGATGCCTTGGAGGGTCTGCCACGCGTCGAACGGGGACTGTTGGTTGCCGAGGCTTCGAACCGACCGAAGCCTCGCGGCGGCGGCCAGCGGCGCGTCCGAGAAGTCCTTCGAGAAGTTTACGCCGTGGTAGGCCGGGTTCTCGCCGCCGATTTCGGGGTAGTCGCTCCAGTCGAAATCACCGCCGTCGACGAGGACCCCGCCGACCGTGGTGCCGCTCCCGTGGAGCCACTTCGTCGTGGACTCCCAGACGGCATCCGCGCCGTGTTCGAGCGGACGACAGAGCGCGGGCGTGGCGAACGTATTGTCCACGACGAGCGGAACGCCGTGGTCGTGGGCGATGGCCGCCACGCGCTCGAAGTCGGGCGTGACGAGCGACGGGTTGCCGACGGTTTCGACGTGGACGAAGGCCGTGTCGTCGTCGATTTCCTCCTCGTAGGCGTCGTAGTCGAGCGTTTCCACGAGACGGGCGTCGATTCCCCGGCGGGTCGCGGTGTGGGCGAAGTAGGCCGTCGTGCCGCCGTAGGTGTCGGTCGAGAGGACGACGTTATCGCCCGATTCGGCGAGGACGAGCGTGAGGGCATCAAGCGCGGCCATGCCGCTGGCGGTGGCGACCGCATCCGTCCCGCCTTCGAGCGAGGCGATGCGGTCTTCCAGCATCTCGACGGTCGGGTTGCTCAAGCGCGAGTAGATATGGCCGTCGGCCTCCAACGCGTACAGATCTGCCGCGTGGTCGGCGTCCTCGAACGCGTAGGACGTGGTTTGGTAGAGAGGTGGGGCGACCGCCCCCGTCGCGGGGTCCGGCTCCTGTCCCGCGTGAACGCTTCGAGTATCGAATCGGGACCCGTCGTTGCTCATGTGTAATACGCATATTCTCCCAGAATTTTATAACCAGCAGTTACGGCAACGTTTGCTATCCGTGGGGTCCCGTGTCACGGGTTTCGTGCCTGCTACTCACAGTTCACCGTCACGGCCGTGAACACCACCGCTAGAACGAGGAACACGACGCCGAGAGTGACGGTGAAAAACCAGCCGTCCCCTCTCACGCTGATACTCCCGCCGAGCGTGCGGAGGATTTCGATGGCGAAGAGGAGGAGCACCGCCACGGAGAGCCAATTCAGTTTCCGATTTACCGCCGCGAGGTTGGGGTCCGTCGTATGAAACCACTGTCAACTTCGATTCGTATCCCTTTCGAACCGCCGCTTTCGTTTCGGTCACGTGGCAAGCGGTACGAAACAGCGAAGCCTTCCGGACGCGTTTTCATCGCAATGACCGCCCCGTCTCCTCCCGCCGGATACCGTCCTCCCGAACGGTTCCGCTACTCCTCTGCCTTTCTCGCCCTCGCGTCGCTCGTCGCGTTCGTCGTCTCCGCCGTCGGCTTCGGTGCCCTCCTCTGGTTCCTGCAGGGAACCCCCGAGGGCGGGTCCGTCTCGTTCGGCTTCGCGGGAGTCGTCGCCGTCTTCCTCGTCTGTCTCGCCACGCTGGTCGTCCACGAGGCGATACACGGCCTCGTCTTTCGGTGGCTGGGCTATCGCGTCTCGTTCGGCTTCGCACCGCACGTTCCCGCCCTCTACACCGCCGCGTTCGGGCAGTTCGTCACCCGTCGGGACAATCTCCTCACCGGAGTCGCACCGCTCGTCGTCATCACCGCCGTCGCGGTCCCGCTGTTGGCAGCGCCGCTCCCCGTCGCGTCGGTGGCGTATCTCGTCCTCCTCGTCAACACCTCTGGTGCGGTGGGGGACGTCTACATGTCGTGGCGACTGTGGCGACTGCCACCCGAGACGCTGTTTTACGACGTGGATATCGAGCACAGCTACGCCTTCGAACCCGCGAACGACACCGCTATAGGTGCCGAGTAACTCGCCACAATCGATGCAAAAGCGCACGTTCACGCTCCTCGGACTCGGTGCGTTCGGCCTCACCGTCGTCAGTTTCGTCCTCCTCGGGTTCGGCCGCCTCGTTCTCTCCTACCGGACGGCGCGCTATCTCTCCGCCCCGACGATGTTCCTCTCCTTCGTGCTCCTCGTCGGTCTGTTCGTCTACTCCGTGCTCGTCTACGTCGGCGTCGCGGAACTGGAGTGAGGGGAGGCGGAGTGGGGACCGTCTACCTTGCGTCGCCGATTTCCTCCACGCGACACGCTACCACCCGCGCCGGATTTATATTTCGACGGTTCCTACCACGGACCGTGAGCGAGCGCACGAGTGCCCTTGACACCCTCGTTTTCGGTGTCGATATCCAAAGCGGGGACGTTCGGGGTGATTCTCCCTCTTACGCACTGGTCGTCTACGACGGCGAGGAGTTGGACCGCGACGTCGTCTCCTACCGCAAACTCCGTCGGCTCATCGACCGCGACGAACCGACGTTCGTGGCGACGGACAACATGTACGAACTCGCGGCCGACAAGAACGCCCTCGTCCACTTCCTCGGTAGCCTGCCGGACGAAACCCGCCTCGTGCAGGTGACTGGCGCGGAACGACCCGAACCGCTTTCACGGGTCGCGTCTCGCCACGGCGTTCCCTACGGGAAGAAACCGATGCGCGAAGCGGAGGCCGCGGCCCGCCTCGCCGCGATGAACGTCGGGCAGGTCGTGTCGGCGTTCACGGACACGACGCGCGTCAAGGTCTCCCGCGGGCGCTCGACCGGAAAAGGCGGCTGGAGCGAGGACCGCTACACCCGTCGAATTCACGGGTCCGTGAAGGAACACTCCCGGACGGTCGAATCCGAACTCAGGAGCGCCGGACTCGACTACGAGCGCGAGGTGACGGAGAAGTACGGCGGCTACTCCAACGCGACGTTCGACGTGGACGCCCGACCGGGCGACATACCCGTCTCGTCCCGGCGCTCCGGCGACATCCGGGTCGAAATCGAGCGACTCCGCCGCGACGGAATCGAGTTCGAACCCCTCGCAAAGCGCCGCGACCACGTTATCGTCGGCATCGACCCCGGTACCACGACGGCGGTGGCGATGACCGACTTGGACGGGACCCTCCTCGACGTGTTGAGCACGCGAACCGCCGACACCGCCGACGTCATCGAGTGGATAATCGAGCGGGGCCGACCGGTCATCGTCGCGGCGGACGTGACGCCGATGCCGGAAACCGTGGAGAAGTTCCGCCGGAGCTTCGACGCCGCCGGGTGGACGCCCGAACGCGACCTGCCGGTGGACGAAAAGCAACACCGGACGCGGGAGGACGGCTACGACAACGACCACCAGCGCGACGCGATGGCCGCCGCGTTCTTCGCGTTCGACAGCCACGAGGACCAGTTCCGGCGAATCGCCCGCAAGGTGCCGCCGGGAATCAGTCGCGGGGAAGTCACCGCCCGGGTCGTGGCGAACGACGAGAGCGTCGAGAGCGTCCTCCGGGACCTTTCGGACGACCCGGAACCGGAAGCGGAGGAATCCGAACACACGGTCCGCGAACTCTCGGCCGAGGAGAAGCGCATCAAGCAACTCGAATCGCAGGTCGAGCGCTTGCAGTCGCACACGGCGGAGTTGAACGAGACCGTCGAGAAGAAGGACGAGCGAATCGAGGAGTTGGAAACCGAACTGTCGGACACGCGTCGAAAGGAGCGCCAGAACGCCCGCGAACGTCGGGACATCTCGCGTCTCCTGCGCGAGAACAACCGACTGGAGGACGAAATCGACGACCGCGACGACAGGATCGAGGAGTTGGAGGGCAAACTCACCCGACTCAAGAAGTTGTGGAAACTCGACCATTCGAACTTCAGCGACGTGTCCGAGAAGAAGGCCGGACTCGTCGCCGTCAAACCGGTCGAGAAGTTCACCAACGACGCCATCGACGCCGCCCACGAGAGCTACGGACTCGCCGAAGGCGACGTGATATTCCTCCGCGACGCGAGCGGCGCGGGTCGTTCGACCGCCGAGCGACTGGCCGACATCGGGCCGCGCGTCGTGCTCAAGGCGGGCGGGATTTCGGATGCGGCCGACGAGGTGCTGTTCGAACACGAGATTCCCGTCGGCCCCGCCGACGAGGTGACGATTCAGGAGATAGACGAACTCGCCGTGGCGCGCGAGTCGGAAGTCGAAGCCGTCATCGACGACTGGCACGACCGCGCCGAGGAGCGACAGAAAGAGGAGAAGGCCGAGCAACTCGACCAACTCATCAGCGAACACCGGGCGGAGCGACGGGCGGACGGCCGCGGGTCGTCGTCCTCGTTCGGCAACTAACCGCTCTCGTTCTCTCTCACCTTTGCTACGTCGTCCACTCTGCCGTCAGCGTTCGGAGGACGCTCAATCCCCAGATGGCGATGCCGAACCCGACCGCCAGCAGGGCGGCGTAGAGAAAGACGTACTCGGGAAGCGTCGTCGAGACGCCCTCCTGCAGGCGAATGGCGGGATACAACGCGAGTCCACCGACGACGGCCAACCAGAGGCCGATTCGTGTTCCGTTCATACCCTCGCATTTCGACCCGGACGACTTGGCTGTTGGGACGTGCGATTCCCGGTAACACGATGACGCAACCCTAAAGCCGGTCAACACTCTTTTTCCGGGCATGGACGCCTACGAGCTAATCTCACGGAACGCCGAGGAGTTGGTAACCGAAGCGGAAGTGCGCGAACTCGCGGAGGACCCCGAGGGCAAGCGCGCCTACGTCGGCTACGAACCCTCCGGCGTGCTCCACATCGGGCACATGCTCACCGCGAACAAACTCATCGACTTGCAGGAAGCGGGCTTCGAAGTCGTCATCCTGCTCGCCGACGTGCACGCCTACCTGAACGACAAGGGCTCCTTCGAGGAGATTCGGGAGACGGCGGAACGGATGAAAGAGCAGTTCATCGCCTACGGGCTGGACGAGGAGAACACCGAGTTCCGGTTCGGCTCCGGGTTCCAGATGGACGACGACTACGTGCTCGACCTCCACGCGCTCGAACTGGAGACGACGCTCAACCGCGCGAGCAGGGCGATGTCGGAGATTCAGAGCGGCGAGTCCACGAAGGTCTCACAGGCGGTTTACCCCCTCATGCAGTCGCTCGACATCGAGTACCTCGATTTGGACCTCGCCATCGGCGGCATGGAACAGCGCAAGGTCCACATGCTCGCCCGCGACACGCTCCCGAGCATCGGCTACGAGTCGCCGACTTGCCTGCACACGCCGCTCATCGCCGAACTCTCCTCGGGCGAGGGCAAGATGTCTTCCAGCAAGGGCGTCACCATCTCGATGGAGGATTCGACCGAGGACATCGAGGAGAAGGTCAACGGCGCGTTCTGCCCGCCGACCCGCGACCCCGACGGGGACCTCGAAAATCCCGTTCTCCAAATCTTCGAGTACCACGTCTTCCCCCGCTTCGAGAACGTCGTCGTCGAGCGTCCCGACAAGTACGGCGGCAACCTCGAATACGACGACTACGAGTCGCTCGAAGACGATTTGGAGAGCGGCGAACTACACCCCGCCGACGCGAAGAGCGCGTTGGCGACGTACCTCGACGAACTCATCGCACCCGGCCGCGAGAAGCTTCGACAGGCCGAGTAGCGCGGTTTCGATTGCTATCCTTTTGCGTGTAACGGGCCGAACGGAAATCGGTTCGGGAGTTCTCGACGAGAAACTATACTATGATTCGATAATTTGTCACGTGTGATGACGGCATCCCTACCGGACGGCCTTCGCCACATCGACTGTCGGACACGGGACAAACCGAACGCGTACATCATCGACGACGGCGCGATTACGCTCGTGGATGCCGGTTGGCCCGGCGACGAAGCGACGGTACGGGACGGCCTCCGCGACGCCGATATCGGTCCGGGGGATATCGACCGGGTGCTGTTGACTCACTACGACGCCGACCACGTCGGGACGCTCTCCAGACTGACTCCCGAGTTGGATGCGCCGGTGTACGTCCATCGGCTGGAAGCACCGTACGTCGCCGGGAATCGACTTCCGCCGTGGACCGCCCGCCACGGAATCGAGGCACTCCACCGATTGTACTACCGACGGCTTACGCTTCCGGACCTTCACATCCGTTCCGTCGAAGACGGGGATGCGGTCGGTGACTTTCGAGTCTATCATACGCCGGGACACACGCCCGGTCACGTGGTCTACCTTCACGAGGACCCCTCCGCCGCGTTTCTCGGCGACCTCGCGTACGGGTTAGGGGACCGCCTCCGCCCGTCGGGTCGGATTTCTAGTTACGACACCGGGCGAGTCACGGACAGCATCGAGTCGCTCTGCGACCGAACCGAGGGGTTTCGATACGCGTGTCCGGGGCACGGTCCCCCGCTCGAAGGTGGCCACGACCTGTTGTCGAGTATCGTCGGATAACCGAGCCCTCGATTACTTCTCTCGGGATTCGACCGAGTGAAACGCTCGACGTTATCGACTCCCCTCCACACGGTCCTCCGACCTGTGACTCCCGTCCCGATTATTGTCACGATGGTGATTTGATAGCGTCAAAATCAGTTTATCGAGGGTACGTTTCGGACCACTCTCTGGCTTCTCCGACGTGACCTCACCGTTCGAGAAGAGAGACACCCCACGAAACCAGCTCTCTCGACGAAATCCGTGGACGATTCACTGACCCAGCGAGAACCGATGGCGTCCGACTATTCGAATCCGCCCATCATTCCGCCCATGCCGAAACTGGAGAGCATCCCCGAAACGAGCCCCCAGGCGGCTAGAACGAAGCCGATGACAACGAGGCCTATTCCGGCGGCGATAATGACGCTCTTGATAGCGATGACGCTGATTCCGGCGAGGAGGACCAATAACCCCGCGATACCTTTCGCACCGAGTTTGTCGAACATAGGCCGGATTGCGTCTGCCACTGCCTTAAAACCGACAGTTGGCGAGACGAGCGTTACAGCGCCGCCTCCACGACGTACCCCCACCGCTCGGGGTTCGTGTTCGGCACGTGCGACCGAAGCCACGGACGGCGGATTTAAAGGTATACCACACGAACGTGGGGACGAGACATGAGTGACAGCAGTGGACGGAACAACCTCCGAATGCCGGACGACGACGAGGTATTCGCCACAGTCACAAACATGCTCGGTGCCAACCGGGTGAAAGTGCGCTGTGCCGATGGCAAGGAACGAACCGCTCGAATCCCCGGAAAGATGCAAAAGCGCGTCTGGATTCGGGAGGACGACATCGTACTCGTCGAACCGTGGGACTGGCAGGACGAGAAGGCCGACATCACGTGGCGCTACGACAAGCAACAGGCGGACCAACTTCGACGCGAAGGTCACATCAACTGATTCGGCGGCGAGCGTTTTAGTCGGACAGTGCACCGAGAGCGATTGCTGTAGCGGTTTTCAGCGTCGTCTGCTACCACACTCCAATCGGAAATCACGGCCGTTTCCGTGGTGCGGTTAACTACCCAGTCCCTTCGGTCGCGTATGTCCGAACAGCTCGCTGCCGAAGACGTCGCACACGACGCGGAGTTTCCCGAACTCATCGAAGGACTGCAAACCCGCCGCTCGGGTCACAATTTCGACCCGGAGGAGGACATCTCCGACGAGACACTCGAAGCGCTCATCGAGGACGCGGCGATCGCGCCCTCCTCGTACAACCTCCAACCGTGGGAGTTCGTCGCCGTGCAGGATGAGGAACGACTGGACGAAGTCGTAGAACTCGCCTACGGCCAGGAACACATCCGTGATGCGGGGACGGCCATCCTCGTCGTCGGCCACACGAACGCCAAGACGGCGGACCGCGTGTTCGAGGATTGGGTCGACGCGGGCCGCATGGATGAGGAAACCGCCCAGCAGACGAAGGCACAGACGGCCGAGATGTACGACGACGACGGAATGGGTCGGGATTACGCGATTCGGAACGCCAGCCTCGCCGCGGAGAACCTCATGCTCTCCGCGCACGCACGCGGCCTGACCGCGACGCCGATGATAGGATTCGACCAGGAAGGAATCGCGGAGTTCCTTGGCCTGCCCGACGACGAGATTCCCGTGATGTTGCTCGCGGTCGGCCCGAGCGGCGGCGAGGAACCGGACCGACTCCCGCGTCGGTCCGTGGACGAAATTCTGCACCGCGAATCCTACTAACCGAACGGGCCACCCTTTTACGGTTCCTCCACATAGTCGGAAGTAGATGAACGAGGAGTACGGATTGCTCGACCCGGACAACGCGGACGCCCCCGGCGACGAGTGGGAGGAGATAGACGTCTCCGACACCGAAGCGGACCGCATCGCACGGCGGCGTGACCGCGAGTTCAACCAGTTCAGAGAACGTATCAAGGACTCCGAGCAGTTCAAAGTCGAGCAGTCCGTCTTCGATGACGCCACGCTAGCCGCGCTGTACAAACTCGTTCAGGACGGCTACGTCCAAGCGTTCGGCGGGCCGATTTCCTCGGGCAAGGAAGCCACCGTCTACAGCGCACTGGGCGACGACGACGAACACGAGGAGGTCGCGGTCAAAATCTATCGTATCAGCGCCAGCAACTTCCGCGACATGCGGGAGTACCTCGTCGGCGACCCGCGGTTCGAAGAACTCGGTGGGGACAAAAAGCGAATCGTCCTCGCGTGGGTTAGAAAGGAGTTCGCCAACCTCGAACGCGCCCGGAAGGCGGGCGTTCGCGTCCCGGAACCCATCGCTGTCCAGCGGAACGTGCTCGTGATGGAGTTCATGGGCAACGACGGCCGTCGCGCGCCGACGCTCGCGGACGCGCGACTCGAAAACCCACGGACCGCCTTCGAAGTCGTTCGGGAGTACATGCGGCGACTGTTCGATGCGGGCCTCGTTCACGGCGACCTCTCGGAGTACAACATCCTCGTCAGCAACGGCGAACTCTGCATCATCGACGTGGGGCAAGCCGTCACGTTCCACCACCCGAACAGCGGCGAGTTCCTTACCCGGGACTGTGTGAACGTCGCCTCGTTCTTCCGCCGGGAAGGAATCGACATCCACGGCGACGAACTCGAAGCGTGGATTCGGGAGAACGCCGAGTCGGAACGCTGATTTTCGGCGAAATATCGTAGCGATACGACTGTTGACGGCAGGCGATACAACCATTCGAAACGGCCGGTGACACGACCTCCATCGTCCCCGTTTTCCGCCGGGAAATTTTCGATTTTCCGGGCCAAGGAATCCCTAACGGCGCGTCTTTGACGCGCCGGCGGGGATGACGCAGGCTTTTGGTCCACCTTTTGTCAGAGAGGTAGACAGAGAGCGGGCGTGAATCGCGCCCGCTCTCTGTTCCCGACCGCGACAAAAGGTGGTAGGGAAGGGCTTAAACGGCCTCATGTGATAGGATTTCGTATGAAGCACGTGACGATTCCGCAGGACAGGATTGGTGTTCTCATCGGGCAGGGTGGTGAGACGATGCGCGAAATCGAAAGCCGTGCAGAGGTGCGTCTCGATATCGACTCGGACGACGGGTCCGTTCGCGTCGAGCAGACTGGCGACCCCGTTCGTGGTTTGAAAGCGCCGGAAATCGTCAAGGCGATCGGCCGCGGGTTCTCACCCGAAGAGGCCCTCGTCCTCCTCGACGACGACCTGATGCTGTTCGACCTCCTGGATATCGAAGCCGCCGCACGGAACAAGAACGACCTCCAGCGCCAGAAGGGCCGTCTCATCGGCGAGAACGGCAGAACGCGGCAGTTGATGGAGGAACTGACGGGCGCGAACGTGGTTATCTACGGCACGACGCTCGGTATCATCGGCCAGCCACAACAGGTCGAGGCCGTCCGAAGCGCCGCCGAGATGCTCCTCGACGGTGCGCCACACGGGTCGGTGTACTCCTTCCTCGAACGCAAACGCAACGAGATGAAGCGACAAGGAATGGAATACCACCAGTTCAGCGGATAACGACCTTCTTTTTCACATATAAACGCTCTGTGTCACTTTGTGCCACTCGTCCGCGAGAGTCCTGTGTGGCACGTTCTCACTGCGCCAAGAAAAGATTTATATAGAATCGCAATCAACGAACGTGATGACTATGTCACAGCCAATGGGCAACCAGCCGCTTATCGTTCTTTCCGAGGACAGCCAGCGAACCTCCGGACGGGACGCACAATCGATGAACATCACCGCCGGAAAGGCGGTCGCAGAGGCCGTACGTACCACACTCGGCCCGAAAGGGATGGACAAGATGCTCGTCGATTCGATGGGCGACGTCGTCGTCACGAACGACGGCGTAACCATCCTCAAGGAGATGGACATCGAGCACCCGGCGGCGAACATGATCGTCGAAGTCGCCCAGACGCAGGAGGACGAAGTTGGCGACGGAACGACCAGCGCCGTCGTCGTCGCGGGTGAACTCCTTCAGAAGGCAGAGGACCTCCTCGAACAGGACATCCACGCCACGACCCTCGCACAGGGGTATCGACAGGCCGCCGAGAAGGCGAAGGAAGTCCTCGAAGACAACGCCATCGAGGTCGACGCGGACGATACCGAATACCTCGAAAAGATCGCCTCGACGGCGATGACCGGCAAGGGCGCGGAAAACGCCAAGGACCACCTCGCCAACCTCGTCGTTAACGCCGTGCAGAGCGTCGCCGACGAGGATGGCGTCGATACGGACAACATCAAAGTCGAGAAGGTCGTCGGTGGCACCATCGACAACTCCGAACTCGTCGACGGCGTCATCATCGACAAGGAGCGCGTCCACGACAACATGCCGTACTTCGCCGAGGACGCCGACGTGGCCCTCGTCGACGGCGCGCTCGAAATCGCGGAGACGGAGATCGACGCGGAAGTCAACGTCACCGACCCCGACCAACTCCAGCAGTTCCTCGACCAAGAGGAAAAACAGCTTCGTGACATGGTGGACTCCTTGGTCGATGTCGGCGCCGATGTCGTCTTCGTGGACGGCGGTATCGACGACATGGCCCAGCACTTCCTCGCGCAGGAAGGCATCCTCGCCGTCCGCCGCGCGAAATCCAGCGACATGCAGAAACTGGCTCGCGCGACCGGCGCGACCCTCGTCAACAGCGTCGACGACATCACGGAAGACGACCTCGGCTTCGCCGGAAGCGTCGCACAGAAGGACGTCGGCGGCGACCAGCGCATCTTCGTCGAGGAAGTCGAAGAGGCGAAATCCGTCAGCCTCATCCTCCGCGGCGGCACGGAACACGTCGTCGATGAGGTCGAGCGCGCAATCGAGGACAGCCTCGGTGTCGTTCGCGTCACGCTCGAAGACGGCAAAGTGCTCCCCGGCGGCGGTGCCCCCGAGACGGAACTCGCACTCGCCCTGCGCGACTACGCCGACAGCGTGGGAGGCCGCGAACAGTTGGCCGTCGAAGCCTTCGCGGACACGCTCGAAGTCATCCCGCGCACCCTCGCGGAGAACGCTGGACTCGACCCCATCGACTCGCTCGTGGACCTCCGCAGCAAACACGACGGCGGCGAGGAGAGCGCCGGACTCGACGCGTACACCGGCGACATCGTGGACATGAAAGACGACGGCGTCGTCGAGCCGCTCCGTGTGAAGACTCAAGCGGTCGAGAGCGCAACGGAAGCGGCCGTCATGCTCCTTCGCATCGACGACGTTATCGCGGCCGGTGACCTCTCCGGCGGCAAGGTCGGCGACGACGATGACGAAGGCGGCGCGCCCGGCGGTGCCCCCGGCGGCATGGGCGGCATGGGCGGCATGGGCGGAATGGGTGGCATGGGCGGCGCAATGTAAATTTCGACGAAAGGAAATATTTCATTGCACGGCCGAGGTTGCCTCGGCCAAGGCTATGTAAAATCAGTCGTTGACCGATTTTACATAGCCCGTCAGGCTCTGCCTGACAGAGACTATGTAAGCGAGGTTTCGAAGAAACTTCGAATGTCGAACGGGCTGTGCCCGTGAGACGGCCCCCGTACCCACTCCGACCGACGAACCGTCTTCGAGAGAAACGCCCGTTTTAACCGTTATTTTTCGTGCATCGAGTCGTACCGCTCTGCCAGCAGCAGGTATGGTTCGATGGCATCCGCATGTTCTTCGAGCGTAACGCAGTCGCCCTCGATACGTACTATCCCCGAATCTTCGAGTTTCGGGAGGTGGCTGTGGTGAAGTTGGGCGAACACGCGCCGCTGGTCGGTATCCGACTGTTGGTCGGAGATCCGCTCGGCGAGGGTCGGTACGGTGAGCGATGGTCCGTGTTCGATAAGTTGCCGAAGCACGAGTCGTCGGCGCGAACTCGCCAGTGTGGAGAAGATGACGGACGGTGCGGGCGTGTCGATGTTGTCTAAGGTGGGCATCCGTGAGGTCCTATGATTGGTGGAAATCCGTCGTTACGGTTGTGTTTCGAGTCACGAAACTTGTACTCGGAAATATGTGCGCGAACCAAACTGAATGTTGGCCTTATATTTCAGGCAGTTTATTTCATGACTGCTTTCGTTTCCCGAGAATGGTGTTCTCGACGAGGCGGGATTGTGCCCGCCGCAATCGCTCGGAAACCGACTGTTTGCTGATGTTCAGCGTCGAACTCAACTCCGAGAGCGTGGCGTCGCGTGGCACTTCGAAGTAGCCCGACTCGTGGGCCGACACGAGCGCTTCGCGCTGTGGCTCCGTGAGCTGAAACGCCGTTTCGCTGTCGCCCGGCGTGTACAACCGTTCGAGGGAAAATGCGATGTCGTTTCGGTTGCAGAACTGCTGAAACTCGACCAGCCCGGTCCGCTCGGGGAAGCGGACTCGCCGCGTCCACGTCCCGTCCGCTCCGTGGCCCGCCATTGGAACGGCACCGAGCTCCTGGTAGGCGGGGTACACCGGGAACAGCGCCTCCCGATTCATTCGAAGTCGATACAGTTTTCGAACGTCTAACTCCTCGACGATAGAGTGCGACTCTATCGTCGGGTCGTGGTGAAGCGCGTCGTTGAACGCGTCGAAGTCTCCGCCCGTCGCCCAGACGATGAGGAGCGCAGTTTCCGACGAACTCGCCATCTGCTGTTCGAGTTCGACGGTCATCTCCGGGACCGCTTCGAGCGTCGCTGTCAGTACGAGGTCCGGTGCACTGATGGTGAACTCCGCGATGACGCTCATGACCGAGGCGACTCACCCCGGGGTTAAGTAGTATTGGTCGTTTACTCGTCCTCGTCGAGTTTGAACTGTTCGTGCTCGCTCGCGGCGTTGAGCACGACGCTCGTGTTGCTCTCCTTGATGTCCGGGTCGATGAGCAGTTTCTTGATCTGTTTGTTCATCCCGTCCGTGTCGGTGAACTTTCCGATGGCGATGATGTCGTAATCTCCCGTCACCTCGTACACGCTTATCATCTGGTCGTGGTCCTGCAGTCGTTCGGTCACTTCCGGGAGCGCGTTCCCCTCGACTTTCAGCTGGACGACCGCTGTCACGTCGTATCCCAGTGCGTCGTAATCGACGCGCGGGGAGTAGCCTTGAATGACACCCTGTTCTTCGAGATGGGTCAGATGATTCGAGATGGTCGTCACCGAGACGTCCAGTTTCTCCGCCAGGCTCCGAAGGCTCGCTCGACCGTCGCCAAGTAGTTCGTTTACGAGCTTCGCATCCAGATTTTCGTACGTCATTACACCAACCAACTCACTCCACCCATTAGAATTTAACGAATATCCAATTCTGGACCAGAATCGCACAGTTGACCAACCGATACTGTTTTAATGGTGGATGTATTTGCGTAGGGTGTCTATAAAGATGACAGACGGAAATATTGCCACTGATGAGGATACAGGGCTATCCGCTGAGGAACAGGAAGTTTTGGACGCGATTGAGACGGAAAACGTCGATTTCGTCCGTCTCCAGTTCACCGACATCACGGGGACGGTGAAGAACGTTAGTATTCCTGCCCATCAGGTCGAAAAGGCCTTCGAAGAGGGAATCTGGTTCGACGGCTCGTCCATCGAAGGGTTCGTTCGCATTCAGGAAAGCGACATGCGTCTCGAACCCGACCCGTCGACGTTCGCCGTCCTCCCGTGGCGCTCGAACGGCGACTCCGCGAGCGCACGTCTCATCTGTGACGTCGTGAACACCGACGGAACGCCGTTCGACGGCGGTCCGCGTCAAGTGCTGAAACGCGTCCTCGCCCGGGCCGAGGAGATGGGCTACACGGTCAGCATCGGACCCGAACCCGAGTTCTTCCTCTTCGAGAAGGACGAGGAGGGCAACGCGACGACCATCCCGCACGACTCCGGCGGATACTTCGACCTCGCGCCGAAGGACATGGCGAGCGACGTTCGCCGCGAAATCATCTTCACGCTGGAGGAGATGGGCTTCGAAATCGAGGCCAGCCACCACGAAGTCGCGGACGGTCAGCACGAGATCAACTTCAAGTACGAGGACGCGCTCGCGGCGGCGGACAACATCGCCACCTTCCGCGCCGTCGTCCGTGCGGTCGCCGAGCAGAACGACATCCACGCGACGTTCATGCCCAAGCCGATCAGCGAGATCAACGGCTCGGGTATGCACAGCCACATCAGCCTCTTCGACGAGGACGGTAACGCGTTCGACGACCCCGACGACGAGTTCAACCTCTCCGAGACGGCCTATCAGTTCATGGGCGGCATCCTGAACCACGCCGAGGCGTTCACCGCGGTCACGAACCCGACCGTCAACTCCTACAAGCGCCTCGTTCCCGGCTACGAAGCGCCCGTCTACGTCGCGTGGAGCGACACCAACCGCTCGGCGCTCATCCGCGTCCCCGACGCCGCAGGTGCGAGTTCGCGCTTCGAAATCCGTAGCCCCGACCCGTCGTGTAACCCCTACCTCTCGCTCGCCGCCGTCATCTCGGCCGGGCTCGAAGGCATCGAGAACGACGCCGACCCCGGCAAACCCGTCCGCGAGGACATCTACGAGTTCACCGACGAGAAGCGCGAGGAATACGGTATCACGACGCTCCCCGGTTCCCTCGACGAAGCGGTCGACGCGCTCGAAGAGGACGACGTTATCAGGGAAGGCCTCGGCGAGCACGTGGTCGAGAAGTTCATCGAAGCCAAGCGCGCGGACTACGCCGACTACCGCGTCTTCGTCTCCAACTGGGAGAAGGAGAAGTACTTGGAGAAGTTCTAAGCGTCAATTCTCTTTCGACCTATTATTTTCGGATACGCGAGGATTCCACCCTGAACGACCGCATTGATGGCGAAGACGACGACGAGCGGTAGCGACGCCTTCAGTCCGATTACCGACAACCCACCGAAGACGAGCAGTCCGACCACGCTCGACCAGCCGCCGACCGTCCCGTCCGGCGGACCGACCAGCTCCCACGTCACGAACGCGCCGACGGTTCCGCCGAGCGCGGTGACGGCATCGACGAGGCCGGTCTCCGCGAGGGCCGTTTCGACGGGCGACAACACCACCGCGACGGCGAACGCCGCGAACGCACAGAGGACCGCGAGGGCGAACGCCGCCCGCGGTCGTCGATTCAGCCCCCAGACCACGATGGCGAGGTAGGCCACTCCGACTGCGACCCCGGCGACGACATCGACCGCGAAGTGGACGCCGAGGACGAGCCGCGAGAGGCAGACGACGGCGACCATGGCACCCGCGGCCGCGAACCGCTTCCCTCGGCTCCAGCGGTCGAGCGACAGCGCGAGGAGGAACCAGAACACCGTCGAACCGATAGCGTGACCGCTCGGGAAGCCGTACCCCGTCGCCTCGACGAAACGGACCGAATCCGGGGGTCGTGCCAGCGCGAAGAATCCCTTCAGCGCGAGCGTCAGCGAGAGTGCCCCAAGCGTCGCGCCGAGGAGGAACCCGAACGCGTCGCGGTCGTCGCTGTACCAGTAGAGGAGCGCGCCGAGGAGGAAGAACAGCCACGCGTCTCCGAGTTGCGTGACGACGGAGAACGCCTCCTGTACCCAGTGTGGCAACGCCCTGTGGAGGAATTGAACGACGCCCCAACCCCGACTCATGGCTACGAGCGCCAGTCCTTGATCCGACCGCCGACGCGTCCCGGTACCCCGGCGGCGCTCACGCCGAACCCGACGAGCACCATGAGGGTGTACAGCCCCAGCGTGGAAAGCCAGACGATTATCATCGCGCCGATGGCCCATCCACCGTCGAGCCATCGGAACGCGCCGAGCGTCATCACCGTCCCGTAGAGGAGGACGAGATACGGACCCCACCCGCGTGCGTGTCCGCGACGCATCCGTCTGCGGACGTACCCCTTCAGCTCCGACTCCAGCTCGGATTTCTGAACCGTGCGCTCATCGACGTCGTGCTCGAACTCCTCGAACTCGGACTGTAGCCGCTCTACGTTGCCGTGGAGTTCGAGGATGTCCGGTGCGGACTGCTCTGTATCGTCGGTCATGTCCTCTCCTTTGACTCCCTGCTGTCTTTCTGTGGTGCCTGCCACGCCTTTAGTTTTCCTGAAGTGCCGTCCCGCGAGAACGGCGTTGATGACCGCCCCGAACAGCAGGACGATGCCGCCGAGGTAGAGCCACGTGACCACCAACAGCGCCCCGCCGAGGACGCCGTAGGCGGAAAACTGGGCCGTCGAATCGACGTAGACGCCGAATATCGCTTGGAGGGCGGTCCACCCGAGCGTGGCGAACAGCGTCCCCGGAAGGGCCTCCCGAACGGTCACGTCCGTGTCGGGAAAGAAGTAGTACAGGGGTAAGAAGACCGGAATCAGCCCGAACAGGAGCGCGACGGAGACGATGGTCCGCCTGAAGGGAACCCACGAGAGCGACGGCAGGAGGATGTTGACCACCGCGACCCCGGCGACGCCGAGCGCGATGACCGCCAGTACGACGGCGGCGTCGGTCATCGTGTCGATGAACGGTTCGCTGACGTTCACGTCGTAGACCCGGGAGAACGCCTCGTCCAATCCGCGGAACACCCGCAACGTGCTCCAGACGAGGACGAGCGACCCGACGACGGTCGCGCTCCGGCGTCCGGACGCGCTGGAGAGCGAATCCTGCACGATGCTCTTCGCCTTCGGCGAGAGCAGACTCTGAACCGTCCCGACGACGGTGTTGGCGAACGCGTCGCCGCCGACGAACGACGCGATGGCGAGCGCCAACAGCAGCGCCGGGAGGATGGAGACGAACGCGTAGTACGCGATTCCCGCCGCGAGAAACGTTATCTCCTGTTCGCGCGCGTAGTCGATGGTTTCGCGTGCCGTCGTTCCGATAGTCACGACGGGTACTTCCACGAAATCGACCAAAAGCGTTGGCTACTATCGACCCCGTGCTACGGTCGCGTCGCCGCCCGAATCTCGGCGACGCTGGCGGGCGTCTTGAACGTCGTCCCGCCGTAGTGGGTGCGCGAGGCGTCGTAGCCCGCATCCCGGAGGCGCTCCAGGAACTCGTCCATCCCCGAGGCCGAACGCGTCCACTCCTTGCAAAGCCGGTGTTGGTCGTAGTGGGTCGGTCGGTGGAGTTCGCCCGAGAGTTGCGTTAGAAGTTTGTTCGCCTTCTTCGCGGTTCCCATCTCCTCGGTCACGTTCTCGCGCACCGCGTCCACGAAGTCGGCGTCGTGGGTCGGGCCGAGCCACACCGGACCGGCGGTGAGAACGCGGTTTCCCTCGCACGCCGGGCAGGTTTCGGGCGGGTCGGCGATGAGTCCGTACTCGTGGTCCCGGTGGAGACAGTCCTCGCAGTGATAGAGGTGGCCGAGTTCGTCGATGGCTCCGTTGGCCGTCGTCGCCCCTTCGTCGAGTTCGAGGTACGTTCGGACGTAGTGGCTCGTCGCGTGCGTCAGGAGCGGCGTGACGCCCTTGTCGTAGCGGGCGGCGGTGCGGGCGAGCGCGGAGAGGAGGATTCGAACCCCCATCTCGGCGTGATAGTCCGTGTTGCGCGGCACCGCACTGTACTTCCGGACGCCGCTGTGGAAGTGCGCGCCACAGAGCGGCGCGGTGTCGGTCGCCGTCACGCAAACCAAATCGCGCGTGTTGGCGAAGGCGGCGTCGGCGAAGGGAATAGGCGTCCCGAACGGGTCGATGTCCACCACGTCGAACACCTCCTCGTGCATGAGCGCGTTGGCGTTCCGGTGGACGACCTCCCCCGGCAGGTCGTTGCGCTCGAAGTTCTCCCGGCAGAGTTCGATGGCGTCCGGGTCGATGTCGGCACAGGTCACGTTCCAGTCGTTCGCGGCGGCGCGGACGCCGCGAATCCCCGAGGCCGCCATGGCGTCGAGGTAGTACTCCGCCCGCGGTTCGCGGTCGCGGTACGTTCGTAGGACGGCCACCGTCAGGTCGCGGTTCAACTCCTGCACCGGATTGAAAAACACGTCGTCGATGATGGCGTCCCCCTCCTGCTCGGGAACTTCCACCTCGATTCCTCCTTCGCGGACGTTCATGCGTGCTCGTCGGCGTTCCGTCCCGAAAAGGGATACGGGTTGCCGTCGCGTCGGCGGTCCGACCGCCTCCTCGCTATCGGAACGGGTTTATTTCGTCCGTCCGAACCGATGGCCCGTGCCCTCGGTTTCGAACTCCGTCTGTCGGTCGCATTCTCCCGGGGAGTGGATACCGTGAACCGCGTCGAGGAGTGGGAAACCGAACTGGCCGACGCGGGGTCGCTCACGCCCGACATCGTGGGAAGAATTCTCTCGACGCACGACGACAGGGGAAAACAGGCCATCGAAGCCGTTTCCGAACGGCGCGTCAAGGAGTACCGGGATTTCGTGGTCGTCGTCGGGTTCGAGGACGAGTACATCGTGGAGGAGGGGTGCACCTGCCGTGATAGCGAGTACAATCTCGACCCCGCCGACCCGACCGACCTGTGCTGGCACGTCCTCGCCGCCAAAATCGCCCGACACATCGACGCGATGGACCACCACGACATGTGGTACTCCGACGTACGCGAGTTCCTGTAATCCGCTTTAGCTATCGAGACAGATGTTCACGAAGTTCTCGAGGATTCGAAGCCCCGTGTCGCCGCTCTTCTCGGGGTGGAACTGCGTGCCGAAGACGGTCCCCGACTCGTCGGCGATGACGCTCGGAAAGTCCGTGCCGTAGTCCGTCGTCGCCACCACGGCGTCGTCGTCCTCGGGGACGGCGTAGTAGGAGTGGACGAAGTAGGCGTACTCCCCGTCCACGCCATCGACCAGCGGGTGGTCGCGCTGGACGGAGAGTTCGTTCCAGCCCATCTGTGGCACCTTCTGGTCCCCGTCGAACCTGACGTTCGTCCCCGGAATGAGGTCGAGTCCGGTAACGTCGCCCTCCCCGGCGTGCTCGGCCTCCTCGCTCGTCGTCAACAGCATCTGCATCCCGAGACAGATGCCGAACACCGGCGTCCCGCTTTCGGCGGCATCGACGAGCGCTTCGCGGTACGGTCCGGCGTTTTCCACACCCTCACGGAACGCGCCGACACCCGGCAGAACGATGCCGTCGGCCGCGTCGAACGTCGCCGGGTCGTCGGACACCTCGACGTCCGCTCCCGCGCGTTCGAGACCCTTGACCGCGCTCCGGAGGTTGCCGAGGCCGTAATCGACCACGACGACCGACGCGGCCCGTTGCTTCGCGTGCGTGTTCCCTTCCATACCGCCATCTACCAACTCAACCTACAAACTGTTTCGCGTTTGCGCGAAATTTGATCTCTAATCGTGACTATGTATCACACCGTTGGGCCAAAAGGTTTGAATAGGAAGATTTAACCTACAAGTACAGAACGAATAACATGTATTCAGATGGTAAATCGACGCACGTTCATCAAATCCGCGAGTACGGCAGGACTCGTCGGCCTTTCGGGCATGGCCGGGTGTATCGGAACCTTCGGAAAGCAAGCCTACAAGGACGGTAAAATCAAGTTCCTGATGTCTCCGACCGAGCCACAGGAACAGATGATGGCACAGTACACGCCCATCAAAAAGCGTCTGAACAACTACATCGACGCTGTTAACACCGTGAACATGAAGTACGCGAGCGACTACAGCGCGACGCTTACCGCGCTCGATAGCGGGACGGCGGACGTTGCGGAAAGCGGTCCGTTCGCCGCCGCACTGGGCGTCAAAAATGACCGTGCGGACATCATTCTTCAGCGCCACGCCTACGGAACGTGGACGTACTACAGTGTGATTATCACGCGCGAGGATTCGGACATCTCGTCGCTGAAGGAACTCAAGGGAAAAACCGTCGCGTTCGCCGACCCCCTGAGTGCCAGCGGGTCGCTCTACCCACTGCACATGCTGAAACAGGCGGGGCTCTCGATTCCGGAGTCACCGGGCGACCCGAAGGGTGCCGACTTCACCCCAAAATGGTCCACCCACGACAAAGCGTACAACGCGCTGAAAAGCGGTCAAGCCGACGCCGCCGGTGTCGGTCGATTCATCGTCTGGGACTACGACGCGGACGATTACGTCAAGGGCGTCAAGGAACTCGATATTCGCTCCGAAATCCCGCGTGCGCCGATTATGGTTTCCCCGAAACTCTCGGACGACGAGAAGGAAAAAATCACGAAGGCCTTCACCAAAGCGCCAGACGAGATGTACTACGGAGCGGACGGCAAACAGGACACCGACGACGACATCTGGTTTGATGGCGTGAAGAAAGCCGACGCCTCGACGTACCAACCCGTCGTCGAAGTGGCCAACAAACTCGGATACGGCGAAGATATCTTCAAGAACTAACCTCCTCAAAAGATGGATCAACGACAGTAGATAATAAACTATTAGCTTTTAGGACTTAGTTCAAATAATCACATGGCATCATTGACGGTATCGGACATCACCAAGGTTTACGGTGGCGAAACGGTGGCACTCGACGACGTTTCGTTCGAGATCCCCGACGGGGAGTTCGTCATCCTTCTCGGTCCGTCTGGGGCGGGGAAATCGACGTTGCTTCGTCTTCTGAACGGCCTCGAACAGCCGACGGAGGGGGAGATTCGGATCGGCGACGACCGGGTTTCGGGTACCCGTAGCGACGTGGCGATGGTGTTCCAAATGCACTACCTCGTCGAAAGCATGAGCGCGTACCGAAACGCTCTCACCGGAGCACTCAACCGGACTGACACGGTCGATAGCGTCTTCACACGGTACGACGAGAAGGACAAGGAAATGGCGTTGCGGTCGCTCGAAACCGTCGGGTTGCTCGAAGAAGCGAATCAACGAGCGGACAGCATGAGCGGTGGCCAGCAGCAGCGCGTCGGCATCGCTCGCGCCCTCACACAGGACCCGCAACTCCTGCTCGCCGACGAACCGGTCGCGAGTCTCGACCCGAAAGCCGCCCAAGACGTGATGCACTACATGAAGCGTGCGGCGGCGGAACGAAATCTCACGTCCATCGTGAGCCTCCACCAGGTCAACATCGCCCGCGAGTTCGGCGAGCGGTTCATCGGGCTCAGGGACGGGAACGTGGTGTTCGACGGTGGAAAAGACGACCTGACGATGGAAGACGTCGACCGGATCTATTACGGCGAATCACCGGAGAATTCGGCCATCAACAACATCGCATAACATGGCTACGGACATCACCGAAATCAAACAGCGAATCGAGCACGAACAGCGCATCCGGCGAATATCCGGCGGCTTGGGAATTCTCGCGGTCCTTCTGATAACCGGCTTGGGGATGACCTATCTCGGCTTCCTGCTGGCGGACCTCGTTCGCCAGTTCGGAACGTGGATCAACTTCATCGGGGCGTTCCTCAAACCCAACTTCGTCGATTTCACGAGCTACACTCACCAGCACGATATCGGCGGCCTTCGCGCGATCTGGGTCAGTTTCACACATCCACAGTATTTCGTTAGCACCATCGCCAACGCGTCCGTTTCGAGCGGCTCCGTACTGGTTTCGGCGGCGTTCGTGACGATCCTCGTCGGCTTCTGTGGTACCGTGATCGGGTTTCCACTCGCGCTCGTCTTCGGTATCCTCGGCTCCGAACGCGTGACCCCGTTCCCGTTCAACTTCATCTTCCGCGGGGCGATGAGTACCATCCGCGCGGTTCCGGCGTTGGTTTGGGTGCTCATCTACATCCCGCTGACAGGCATTAATCCGTATGGCGCAGTGCTCGCCATCGCAACCGATACCATTGGCAACCTCGGACGACTGTTCACCGACGAACTCGAAGAGATCGATAACGGGCCGATAGAAGCGATTCGATCGACCGGCGCGAAGCGCCCACAGGTTGTCATCTTCGGCATGCTCAGTCAAGTGTCGAACTCGTTCATCGCGTGGACGCTCTACGTCCTCGAAATCAACACCCGAATCGCCGTCAGCCTCGGTGTCGTCGGTGCCGGCGGGTTGGGGATGTACATCAACCTCCGCCTGCAGACCGTGAGTTCCGCCTCGTACGCCCGTGCGGCGGCGGGACTCGTTACGGTCGTCGTCATCGTCGTGACCGTCGAACTCCTCTCCTCGCGCATTCGTGCCCGCCTCCGGCCGGGCGAACACGAACGCTCGGGATTCTTCGAGACGATACGAGGTCTCGGAGACACGGGTCGCTGGCTCGGTTCCGGCAACAAAGATTAATCTCACTCGTTCCGTATCTCCAACTATAAATAACTCCACGCAGTGGCTTCGAGTATGAATCCCTCGCCCTCCTCGCTTTCCAGACGTGGATTCTTGACGACGACGGGAACGCTCGGCGCGGCGGTCGGCGTCGGCGGTGCGACGACCACGACGACCGGAACGACGGCGTTCTCGGACGACGCGCCGAAACCGGCGTGGACGGTCCCCGAATCGCCGGAGGACTCCGACTCCCGGTACGAAGCCGCGTATCCCATTACCGTCGCCGACGGAATCGCCGTGGTCATCGTCATCTCCGATTCGACCGAATCGACCACGTACCAGTTTCGCGGGTTGGACGAATCCGACGGGACCGAGCGGTGGACGAAGGAGTTCCCCGGTATCTCCTTCCCGGTCATCGACGACGGTTCGATGTACTTCTACGTTCGGAACGTGCGGAACGACACCGACTCGGAAGGGGCGTTCGTCGCGCTCGATTTGAAAACCGGCGACGAACGGTGGCGCAAATCGACCGACACGTCCTCGACGCAGACGGCAGTGGGCGGCGGGAACGTGTATCGCCTCTCCTCCGACGACCGGTTTATCCTCGCGTTGGACGCCGAATCCGGAAAGCAAGTGTGGAGTTACCAAGCCACACAGAACGATATGCGCGCCGTCAGTTTCCAGTTCGCCAACGACACCCTCTACGCCAGTTTCAACGACGCCATCTACGCGTTCGCGCCGGACGGGACGAAACGCTGGCAGAACGTCGAAACCGACCTCACGACCCTCTACGTGCGGTCGGTCACCGATACCCACCTGTACGCCATCGAAGACGGTTCCATCTACGCGTTCGACGTCGACGACGGGTCCCGGGACTGGTCCGTCGAGAGTCTGGGACAACCCGTCGAGAAAGACGGCGTGCTCTACTCGTGGGGACCGGACCTCAAGGCCATCGACGTGGAAGACGGGGCGGTCCAGTGGCAGTACGACGACGTCGGACGCACTCGCGCCGAACCGGTCGTCGCCGACGGAGCGGTGTTCGGCGTGGACAGGGAGGGGACCGTCTCCGCGATAACGACCGACGGGACGGAGCGGTGGACGTTCGACATGGAGTCCACGGAGGAGTACAGTTTCACCACCCTCAACGTCAGCGACGGGTCCGTGTACGTCTCCTTCGAGCGGACGCTGTACGTCCTCTCGACCGACGACGGCTCGTTACGGTGGTCGTTCACGGGTGAGAACCGTGCCATCAACACCATACTCGCGGACGATGTTATCCTCTTCGGGACCCGCGGTACGCTGTTCGCGTTCGACCGCCATCATTCGCTTCTCTCCACGGCCATCGACGGAACGGGTGAATTCCTCACGTCCGGTCCGGGGATGGCGCTCTCGGGTATCCTCGTCGGGACCACGGCGTTCGCGGCGTACCGACGGTGGAACGATGACGACGGGGCGGTCACGGCGGACGCCACCGAACCGACGCTCGACTACGGTCGGTTGGACCGCCTCTCTTCGGACGCGCTCACCGAGACGTATCGCGTCAGGAAACGCACCGACGACGGCCCGGAAGTCGTCGTGGAGCGACACCTGACGGACCCGCAAGTCGCGGGGACGTTCCGCTCGGCGACCGAACGCTGGGCCGAGATGAGCGACCGAACCGGCGTCGTTCCCGTCCTCGAAACCGACGGCGACAGCATCGAACTGCCCTACTACGCGGACGGGTCGCTCGCCGATTCCCACCGGCCAGTCGAGGAGCGACTCGACGCTCTCTCGGACGCGAACACGGTGGTCCACGACGCACACTCTGACGGCGTGATTCACGGCGGTCTGACTCCGAAGTCGATTCTCCTCGACGGCGACGACGTTGCCGTGGCCGATTGGGAACTGGCCGCCGCGCTGGCCGAGTTCCGCGACCGGTCGCCCTACGACGCGCCGGAGCAGGTCGCGGGCGAGGCGGGTGACGAGCGAACCGACGTGTACCGCCTCGGCGCGATTGCGGCCTTCGTTCTGACCGGCGAGGACCCCGACGGGGGGTCGCTGCGCATGCTCGACCCGGAGTATCGGAAACTTCTCCTCGCCCGAGCGGACCCGAACGAGTACGAATCGCTTCGCTCGGATTCCGTCTCACCGGAACTGTACGAGGTGATATCGAAAGCGATGGCGGACGACCCGGACGACCGGTTCGAGTCGGTCGTCGCGTTCGACGACATGCTTCGCTGGGCGGCGTTTCGCGCTTGAGGTGCGAGCAAGAACGAAATAGTTTGCCACCGTTGTACGAGTGGGGGAAGAGAGTGGTCACCGCATTACTGATAGTCGGATTGTTCGTCGCCGTGTTCGTCGGCTACAACATCGGGGGGTCCTCGACGGGGGTCGCCTTCGGTCCCGCGGTCGGCAGCCGAATCATCGGGAAAGTCGGAGCGGCGGCGCTATTCACCGGTTTTGCCCTCTTGGGCGGGTGGACGGTCGGTCGAAACGTCATCGAGACCATGAGCAACGGTATCGTCCCGGCGAGCCAGTTCACGCTGGTGACGAGCATCGTCGTCCTCTTTTTCGCCGGGTTCGCGCTGCTCATCTCGAACCTGTTCGGCGTGCCCGCCTCCACCTCGATGACGGCGGTGGGCGCAATCGTCGGCTTGGGGTTGGCGTCGAACACGCTCAACGAATCGTTGATGTTCACCATCGTCTCGGCGTGGATCGTCGCGCCGCTTTCGGCCTTCTTCGTCGGGTTGGTCGTCGGTCGGTACCTCTACCCGCATCTGGACGCCCGATTCTCGTTCTCACGAATCGAGGACGGATTGCTGACGGTGGACCGTTCGGGGTCGATTCCCCGACCGAAACTCGGCGGTAACGTCGGCAAACGAGAAGCGGGCGGCGCGGCATCGGTGCTCATCATCGCCTGTTACATGGGGTTCAGCGCGGGTGCGTCGAACGCGGCCAACGCGGTCGCTCCGCTCATCGGAAACGGGTCGATAACCGCCAGCCAAGGAATCCTCTTGGCCATCGGAGCAATCGGGCTCGGCGGCTTTACCATCGCTCGCCGGACCCTCGACACCGTCAGCGACGGCATCACAGACCTGCCGATTCTGGCCGCGCTCATCGTCTCGCTCATCGGCGCGACCATCATCACGATTCTCTCGCGGCTCGGAATTCCGGCGAGTCTCGCGGTCAGCACCACGTCGTGTATCATCGGACTCGGGTGGGGTCGCGCCAGTCGCGCGGTGACGGTCGCGGAGGTGGCGGACACCGCGCTGCAGGGCGAACAGACCCCCACCGCGGAACTCTCCTCGGGTGCGTTGATAGCGGAGACCAGCGAATCAGAGGTGCCGCCCGGCCCGACCATCGGCGACGTGGCGGACGGCGACGTTCCCGACTCGGGCACGGTCGGCGACGGCGGTGAAGCCGGAGAGGTGCCGCCCATCGGCGAGGAGAGCATCGAGGAACTGACCGCGGAAAACCTGTTCGACCCGGCGGCGACGAGCCGAATCGTCCTCCTCTGGGTCCTCTCGCCGACCCTTTCGGCGGTCGGGTCGTTTCTCATCTTCGAGTTCATCCTGAACGTCGGGTGAGTTCGTTCCCCGGGAACAGCTGTCAACGACAGAGAAAACTGTTTTACTGGCGTTCGCCCGTCCAACGTGCCATGGGGGAACACGTTCTCGTTCCGTTGGATGGTTCGCCGAAATCGGTGGAGGCGTTCGAATACGCGGCGTCGATGCCGGACGTCGAACTCACGCTCATCACCATCGTCAACCCGTTCGATATCGACCCGCTCTCACCGGGGTATCAGTCGCCGATAGGGAAGTCGGGGATGCCCGCCTATTCCCAGGAGTGGTATCAAGAGGAGTGGGACAACGCGCACGAACTGCACGAGGAACTCGGTGAGCAGGCGAACGTTCCGGTCGAGAGCGTCGTCAAGATGGGCCAGCCCGCCCGCCAAATCCTCGTCTACGCCCGCGAAAACGACGTAGACCACATCGTCATCGGAACTCACGGAAAGGACGACATCTCGAAAATCATCCTCGGCTCGGTCGCCGACAAGGTGATGCGCCGCGCGCCGATGATGGTCACGGTCGTCCGCTGATTCGTTCGGCCGTTCGCCGTTTCTCCCGGCCGTTTGCTGATTCGTGCGGCAAAGACGGGTCGCCGATTCCGATAGCGGTGGGTTGTTGATTCCGATAGCGGTGGGTCGTCGAGTGTGACGATTGTCGCGCGGATTCACCGGTTTCGGTCGCGGTGGTGGTAGGTTTCTCGTCCGTCTCGGACGTTTCTTGCCGGATGGTACTCGTTGAAACCGGGTGCGTCCCGCGATTTTGTTCTCGTCGATGAGTGATAATACAACATCGGAATACGTGTTCGAATCCCTACAATTTTTGTTCGTTTTACCGTTATAACTAGGTCCTACTCGCTAAGTATTGGCGACAGGCGGCTCATAACGAAATGTGAACCGATGTTTTACCAGGTTGCACTATGCGAGGAACCAACCGGAATCGCGGCAAGCTTAAACGCAGAGGCTATTTGAAGGGAATCGCGGCAACTGGCATCGGCGCCGGAGCAGTGAGCAAGTTCTCGGGCGCAACGAACGCGGCCACGGACGATGTCGTACAGGCGGACGGAGATAACGTCTACCTCATCTTCGGGGTTGACACCGACTCCACCGACCTCGAATCGTGGCTGGCAGACCACAAAAACGACCTCCAGACCAGTTCACAGGAGTCGTCGTCCGAGGTCATCCAGTATCAGGAGGTCTCCCAACTGAACGTCAACCAGCAGAAGTACGCCGTCGCCATCTCCATCGACGGTGGGGAGGCAGACGCCATCCAGCGCACCTACCAGAACAACCAGAACGTGCAGGCGGGGAAGGCGTGGTCGAAGAACGCGAAGGCCGACCACAAGAAACAGACGTTCAAGGACGTCAAGAACGCCTACATCATCTTCGCACACGAGACGGAATCGAGCGAGTTCTCTGGGTGGGTCGTCAGCGACGACGAATACCAGAGCGAACAGTCCGCCGACGCCAAAATCGACCAAGAACAAGAGGTCGATCAGGTCAACTACAGCAGTCAGAGTCGCGCCGTCGCGGTCGCGGAAGGCGGGAGCTACGCCCGTTCCTACCAGCGAAGCTACCAGCTCAACGAAAACGTGCAGGACGCGGAGGCGCTCGCGAAGAACGTCGGCGACGGCGATAACCAGAGCGCCGACTCGTCCGTCGACCAGTCACAGGAAGTCAACCAGCTGAACTACAACAAACAGGGCGTCGCGGTCGCCCTCGCCGTCGGCGAGGGCAGTACCGCCAAGGCGTGGCAGATCAGCTGTCAGTTCAACCGGAACAAGCAGATAGCGAAGGCCACGGCGCTCAACTTCGACCTGACCCCCGTCAGCGAGTACATGTCCACCGCCAAGATGACGGGCGACTACTCGGACTCCGACGTGAAACGCACGTCGGACGGGTCGATGCAGGCGAACAAGCAGGGTGCCGAATCCGAAATCGACCAGTTCCAGGACGTCAGCCAGCGTAACTCCAGCGTGCAGAACGCGGCCTTGGCGGTCGCGCTGAACGGTAGCGAGTCGACGGCAACGCAGGCCAGCTATCAGGGTAACTTCAACGCCCAAATCGCCTCGGCGACCTCGGTCAACGTGGACGAGGGAGCCCTCCAAATCGAGGGCGTGGTGAAGGGTACCGATGCGAAAGGCGACGGGTCGTGGGCGGTCGCGTACGACAAAGGCCACAACCAAGTCAACACGCAGAAAGCCATCAGCGAAATCGTACAGGAACAGTACATCGAACAGCTGAACGTGAACGAGCAGAACAGCGCCATCGCGTTCTCCATGGACGACGGTAACGCGACGGCGGAACAGCTCAACTACCAGCGGAACGAGAACGTCCAGTACGCAGAATCGAACGCGGGCAACTGCCAGAGCTAAACGATTCGAGACTCGGCTTCGAAACGTCTCGTCGGTGACGAAGAGAAAGCCCCGTTGATTCTGTCGTTATTTTCGCGGTTCGTGTCCGACTCCGTAGCCACGGCGTCGCCGAATCCCGTCCGTCTCGCCCGCTCAGAAATCGCCGAGGTTCGACTGGCCGCCGTTCGCGCCCGCCATCGTCGCCGCCTTGTCGAGCGCGCTCTCGAACGTGGACTCCTGACTCCGGTCGTAGAGCGTGGCGGCGGGGTGCAGGCAGACGAGCACGTCGCGTTTCATCCCGCCGAGTTCGACGGCTTCTATCGACCCGGCTTCGTTCGTCACTGCCACGTCTCGGTCGAGGACGTGCTGGCTCGGAACCTTTCCGAGCGTGACGATGACGTCGGGGTCCACGAGTTCGATTTCCCGTTCCAGATACTCCCGGCAGTTGTCGAGTTCCTCCGTCGTCGGGTCGCGGTTCTCCGGCGGGCGACAGCGAACGCAGTTGGTGATTCGAACGTCCGCCCGCGACAGTCCCCTGTCGCGGAGTTTTTCGTCCAGCACCGACCCGCTCCGACCGACGAACGGTTCGCCCTGTTCGTCTTCCCGCGCGCCCGGTGCTTCCCCGATGAATAACACGTCCGCGTCCTCCGGACCGACGCCGTTGACGATTTGACTTCGGCACTCGACTAGTGCCGGACAGCGCGTACAGTCGGTGACGTCCAGTCCCTCCATCGTACCCATGGTCGCCCGAACGGGTGGGACGTATTAAGTATCCTCGGCCTACGCCGCGACAATCGAACGGAGAGAATCGACGACGGCTCCGACCTTGTATGACCGCTCGCCCGAGCGGTCCGTTCCGCCGCACTGCTCTTCAGCGGTCCGTTCCACCGCGCCACTCGTCCGCGGCGCGGGCGGCCAACCGCGCGACGCGGAGCGGTTCGGGTCGGCCGCCCTCGGGCGTAAACGCCCGGACGACATCGCGGGCCTCTCCCTCTGGAAGGCCGACCTGTCGGACGAAGACCGTCTGGTCGTTGACCGAGAGTTCGCGCCGCGGCGGTTGCCCCCGATAGCGTTCGCGCCGCCGGTCGAGCGCATCGCCGGAGAACTCGGCTTCGAGCGATTCGAGCAGGCCGTCGCTCTTCTCGAAGGTGACGGCGATGACCGGTCGGTCGGTCGCTTCGTGAAGGCGGTGCATGTCCACCACGTTGTACCACGCGAGGGCGATGCCGCCGACGAGGACGTAGCGTACGTCTTCGCGGTTCAGTCGCTCCACGAGGTCGATAATCCCGTCGGTCACGTCCGTTCCGCCGACCGTACAGTCTCCAAAAACAAAACCGTCCGTCACCCTGCTCGCGCGGGTGACCACGCCAGCGAGCGTGCTGGTGTCGCGGCGGTAAGATTCCGCGACACCGAGCGCTCGAACACCCGACTTCACGCTACTCTTCGTCTTTGATTTCGCTGAGTCGGTCCAACAGCTCGTCGTTCGATGCCCCAATCTCGAAATCTACGCTGCCTTCGTGGTCGTGCTCCGACGTTTCGACACCGCTGTCGTCGTCCAAGTCCGCGCTATACTCCCGATTTTCTTGTTCTGATTCGTCGTAGCTCCCGAAGCCCATACGATAGTTAGTATGCACTTCGAGCACTAAAAACGCTCGCCGCCCATCAGAATTTTGGTAGATGGGGCAAAACGACCCGATATGCAAGTCGTCACCGTCACCGCCGACGCCGAGACGTTCACCTGCAACGCGTATCTCGTGCTCGGCGAGCGCACCGTCCTCGTCGACGCCGGGGCGATGGATGGCGTCGTGGACGTCATTCGCGAACACACCGACACGCTTGATGCGGTCGTCCTCACTCACCAGCACGGCGACCACGTCGAACAACTCGACGCCGTGTTGGACGAATTCGACGCGGAACTCGCCGCCTACGCCCCGCACCCTCGCCGCGATACGCCCCTCTCCGACGGCGATACGGTTCGTATCGGCGACGAGGAGTTCGAGGCCGTGCACACGCCCGGCCACGCGGACGACCACCTCGCGTTCGTCAGCGATTCGACCATCTTCAGCGGCGACGTCGTGGTCCACGACGACGGCGCGTTCGACGACGGCAGTTTCGGACGAACCGACATGCCGGGGCAGTCCCGCGAGGAACTCATCGAGAGCATCCGCGACCTCCTCGACCGCATGCCGGATTCGGTCGAACACATGTACGCCGGACACGGCGACGAGTTCCACGGGGACGGTCCCGAGAACCACGCTTCCGGGAGCCAGTCGGAACGGCAGCACCGTTCTGGCGACGTGCGCGACGTCATCGAAACCGCACTGGAGCGGGCGGAGAAACGCGAACCGAAGTATCCCGAGTGAGCGAGACGCTCCGTGTCGCCGGATAGGAGACGCAACGTGTCGTATGATGGCACGTATCGAACACGCTTTTCTCCCCGGTCGTGCCTCTCCCTTTCATGCCCGGACCCGTCTTTCTGTACGGCGACCGAATCGAACTCAGGACGGTCGAAGCGGAGGATTTGGACTTCCTGCAGGAGACCATCAACGACCCGAACGTCCGCCGGTTCCTCGGCAGTCGCTCGCCCATCAACGGCGAACAGGAACGAGAGTGGTACGAGGAGCGCGCCTCGGACACCGACACCGACCACGTGCACCTGCTCATCTGCCGCGACGGCGAAGCGATGGGGACCATCGGGCTTCACCCGCACGACTCGACGGGCGTGAACGCCGAAATCGGTATCTCGCTCGCCGAGGAGTTCTGGGGCGAGGGCTACGGCACGGAGGCCAGTCGGCTCATCACCGACTTCGGGTTCCGCGAGCGCCGCCACCACCGAATCTTCGCCCGCGTATTCGAAGGCAACGTCGGCTCCGCCCGCATCTGGGAAAAGCTCGGTTTCCGCCACGAGGCGACACACGTCGAAGCCGAGTTCCTCGACGGCGAATACGTAAACGTCGAGCGCTACGCCGTCCTCGAAGACGAATGGTTCGGGGAAGACGAATAGCGGGACGCGGAGAAACGCGCGGCTCTCGGTTGCGATTCGAACGAAAAATCGGCGACCCGATTATGCGCTGCGCGGTTCCTTGCTCTTCGGACGAAGCTTGCTGTAGCCGCACTTGCGGCACTTCTCCGCTCGCTGCGGGTTGCGCGCGTTACAGCGCATGCAAATCATCTTTTCGAGCGTTCGTTTCTCTGCTGCGTCGAAACTGGCCATACCGTGCGTTTTCTTCCGCGCGCGTTTAAACGTTTTTGAGTCGCCCCGCCGTTACTCCTCGCCAGCGTCCAGATACTCCTGTTGTACCGCCACGACGTCGGTCGAATCGGCACAGTCGGCGTAGCGGCGGAGCGGTTCCGCGTTCAGTTCGAGGAACGTCTCCCCCCAGCGGAACTTCGAGAGTATCTCTTCCGCTTGGTCGCGCTCCCCGAGGATACAGAGTCCCGCCGCGAACGCCTCCACGGTGTTCAACCGAAACGGCTTGCCGTAGTTGACGGGGTTCGCGGCGACGAGGAACGGCAACGCTCGGTGGACGCCGGGCATCTCGAACAGCGCCCGTTCCGCGCTCTCCCACGAACAATCGAGGGCGACGAGGGTGTCGGTTTCGGCGCGGTCGGCGGGCGACAGCGCCTGCTCCGCGTGCGGATTGAGGACGATGCCGTACGGCGTCGCTCGGGTCGTGCGGTGGAGTTCGGCGAGGTCGAACCGCGCGAGCTTCCGCGCCGTACACTTCTTCGGGTCGTCGTCACCCTCGTACCGGACGTGGAGGTTCACTGCCGAACGCTTGGCGTGGCTCGGTAAAAAGTGGCGCGAAGAAGGCCCCGCCGGGGGTGCGGTGCTGTGCGGAGCGGAGCCGTATGGAAACAGTTCCTCTGTCGTACTGGCGTACCGGATTCCACCGGCGAATGTACGAGTTCGCGGGGACAACATAGCCGTTTATATGACCGCTATTGTGGCCTCAAATTCATCCCGCGGACTATCGAGAACTCAATAGCTCCTGCCGAGGGGATAAAGAGGGTCGTCCGCGTTGTCCCGCGTATGGACTCCGAAGCGGTCGTTCGGGCGTACTACGATTCCATCGACGCACACGACTACGAGACGTTCGCCGGGTTGTTCACCCCGGACGTGGTACACGAGCGACCCGACCGGACCATCGAGGGACGCGACACCCTCGTCTCGTTCATGCGCGACGACCGCCCGAACAAGGAGACGAGTCACGAACTCTCGCGGGTCGAGGAGAACGAGGAATCGACCGTCGCCGAGGGTCACCTGCTCGACGCCGACGGCGAGGAGATGTTCGCCTTCGAGGACGACTTCACCGTCGTGGACGGCCGAATCGCACGGATTCGGACGCGGACGCGGTAGCCGTCCCCGCCGTTTCGAGATCCGAAGAAATCATCTTCCGCGACCGGCGAAAAATCAGCGCTCGAACATTCTTTACATATCAACCCGCCGTTTTTCGACATTTGGTACCTTGGTGCACAGTTGATGGCATCTTCACGAACGTCGGCGAACCGAGGCACGCGGAACAAAGTCATGGGCACGATAGCCGTACTGGCCGTCGCACTGTTGCTCGCCGCGGCGACCGGGGCGTATCGGCTGTTTTCGTACTGCGCCGCGCTGTTCATCGTGGCGAACTTCGCGGCCGCGGCCGTCGAACGGAACGACGGCGAACTGAATCTCGCCCCCTACACGTGGTTGTTGGTCGAACTGGCCGCGGTTTTCGTGGCCGGGTTCAGCATAATCTGGCTGCAGTGGCATCCCGGCGTGACCGACTACACGTACGTCCTCGGCCTGCCGGTTTCCACGTTGGCGTACTTCGTCTTCCTCTGGTTGCTCCCGATACTCGGCGCGGTCTACTACGCCCTCGTCTTCCCGGACATCGGCAGCGACGACGTTGTTGACGACCTCATGGACGACGTGCGGCGGGTACAGGGACGCAAACAGCTTCCGCTGTCCGTCGCCAGAACGGAACCCGACGGCGGCGAATCCGGTGGTGCTGACCCCGGCGGCAAGTCGCCGCAAACGGACGGAGGTGACCGACCATGAGTCCCGTTCCGTTCGCCCCCCTACAGGAAATTCCGGTGACGGATAGCCCGTACGTCCTGCTGTTCGGTGGTGCCTATCTGCTGATCGTGTTGGCAATCGGCGTCTGGGGCTACATGCAGACCGAGAGCACCGCGGACTTCCTCATCACCGGCAAGAGCATCGGCACATGGGTGCTCGCGCTGACGGCGTTCTCGGTCATCCAGTCCGGGTTCGGCTTCGTCGGCGGTCCCGAACTCGTCTACTCGTTCGGAACGACGGCGCTGTGGATTTTCTTCACCGCGCCGCTCGGGTTCGTCATCACGTGGGTGCTGTTGGCGAAGCGGATGCGCCTGCTCGCCGACATCCGCGACGTGATGACGCTCGCCGACGGAATGTACGTCAGATACGAGAGCGCGTGGGTTCGCGGCCTCACCGCCGTCGCCGTCATCGTCGGCGTGATGGCCTATCTGGCGACGAACCTCGCCGCGCTCCAGTACGTCATGCGGGCGATCTTCGGCCTGCCGGTGATGTGGGGCCTGCTCATCGGCGCGCTCATCCTCCTGCTCTACAGCATGCTCGGCGGTATGATAGCGGGCGTCTGGACGGACTTCGTGCAGGCGATTACGATGATAGTCGGTTCCCTGTTCGTCTTCGCCTTCGCGCTGTCGTTCGGCGGCGGCATGGGGTCGATTTCGCGCAACCTCGCCACCGCCGACCCGGCGTTCGTCTCGCCGTTCGGCGCGATGGGTGCGCCCGCGGCGACCATCTTCACGGCGCTCGGCTGGTGGATTCTGTTCTCCGTCGGCGCGGCGGGACAGCCACACCTCATCACCAAGTTCTACATGAGCCGCAACCTCAAAATCCTGCGCTGGGGCGCGCCAATCGCGGCGGCGACGTACGCGATTTCCAGCCTCCTCGCCTTCTCGACCGGACTGTCGATGCGCGCCATGGTCGAGGCGGGCCAGACCGCGGCCCCGAAGAGCGCGTCCGTCGTCGGTCCCGTCTTCGTCCTCGAACACACGCCCGGCGTCGTGGCCGGACTCATCCTCGCGGCCCTGCTCGCGGCCATCATGAGCACGAGCGACTCGTTCCTGAACATCGGCGCGGCGGCGGTGTCCCGCGATATCCCCCGCGCGCTCGGCCGACCCATCGAGGACGACAAGACCGAACTTCGCGTGACGCAGGCCGCGCTGGCGGGCCTGACCATCGCCTCGACGCTCATCGTCTTCTACTCGCAGACGCTCGTCGGCATCCTCGGAACCATCGGCTGGGGATTCTTCGCGGCGGCGTTCTTCGCCATCGCGGCTCTCGGCCTGAACTGGAAGGGTGCGACGAAGGAGGGCGCTATCGCCGCGCTCCTCGGCGGGTTGGGCGTCAACCTGTTCTACAGCGCGGTGCCGCGAATCGCGGAGACCGCGGGATTCGCCGGACTCAGCGAGGCCGTCTCGGGCCTGTACCCGTTCCCCGGTTCGTTCCCGGTCGGGACGGTGGCGCTCCTCGTCGCAATCGCACTCTTCATCGGCGTCTCGCTGGTGACGCAGGAGCGACAGACGGTTCCGGAGGACATCGCCATCCTCTTGGAGGGATAGAATGAGCATGACCGAGACACGAGACGGCGAGGACGAAACGCGAATCGCCCACCTCTCCGGGTGGTTCCGCCAGCGCCCCACGTCGATGGAGTACTGGGACCTCCTCGTCACGGACGAGCGACTCGTCTGGTGTTTCGTCGGCGAGTCGTTCAAATCCATGCTGCTGCGCGCGGACACGGGCGAACGCGGCCGGAAGGAGGTTTCGGACGCCACGGCCGACCGTGCCCTGTCGTTCAGCGACCGCAACTTCGCGGTTCCGCTCGATTCGGTTCGGTCGATTCGACTCCGGGAGGGCACCCTGTTCCGGCGGGCGAAACTGACGGTTTCGTGGACCGACGGCGACGCCGACGAATTCGAGCTTTCGGCGACAAAATCGCGGGACCCGCAGGTCGCAGATGTGGAGGCGCTCGAAAACGATTCCCGACTCTCGCACGTCGATATCGACGTCGAATCCGCCGGGTTGTTCTGATTTCGGTTTCTGTTTTCGCTCCCGATTCGACTCTCCGCCCGCCTATTCGTGTGTCAGCACGTCCTCGGATTCGATTTCGGGGAACGACGAGACGACGCGTTCGAGCACCTTCGCCTCCGCCCGTCGGAGGTTGTTCGACGCCGCCGTCTTCGAAACGTCGAACTCCTCGGCCAACGTTCCGAGGTCCGCGTCCCGCGGCGTTCGGAAGTACCCTCCATCGACGGCTTTGCGGAGCGTTTCGCGCTCCGTCTCCGACAGTTCCCGACAGCCGTCGAGGACGTTTTTCGCCGCGCCGAGGTGCTGGATGACGTCGAGGTACTCCTCGAACGACGTGGCGTTTCGGCTCTCGACGCGGAAGTCGTTGTTCCTCTCCAAATCCGAGAGGGCGTTGTCGGTGTTGTCGGCGGAGTCGAATCCGACGTTCCAGCGTTCGCTCCCGTCGCTGATCTGAAACGGCCCCGTGATGTAGCCGTCGTGCTTTCGAATCGTCCGCATCGCATCCGTCTGCCCGATGAACGACTTGATGACCGCGGTGTCGCCGCGGCGCGAGAGGAGTTCGAACTCCAACATCCGGTCGTGGTCCTGCAACGCGCCGAGACCGTTGGTCAGCGCGCCCCGGTCGTCCCCGCGAACGAGAATCCGCGTCTCCAACTTCCGCTGGGCGGTGTTGAAGTCCCAATGCATGGTGTGAAACGAGACGTCCGTTTCGTCCGTCACGTCGATGTATGGACAGTCATACTGCACCATGTCCATTGTTACCGAAATCATATCCCATTTCATCGTTCATTATGGAAATAAATATCGGAACCTGAACCCTCTATTGTAAATCTGTTCCGTCAGGTACCGCCCGGAAACGGAGGTAAGAACGATTGATCCTCGTTCGACCGAGGGACGACCCTCGGTCGAATCCCAACCGGACTTCAGTCGAGTTTTCCGTGGAGGACCTTCGCGGCCGTGAGCACCGGGTCCCAGACGGGACCGAACGGCGGCGCGTACGCCAAGTCGAGGTACTCGACCTCATCGACGGTCATCTCGGCGTGGAGGGCGGTCGCCACCGTGTTGATGCGCTGTGCGACTCCCTCGCGTCCGACCATGCTCGCGCCGAGCAGGCGGCCGGACTCCCGGTCGGCGGTCAACCGGACAGTGATGGGCGACCCGCCGGGGTAGTAGTGCGCCCGCGACCCCTGCTCGATGACTTGCGATACGGGGTCGTATCCGGCGGCTTCGGCTATCTCGTGGTCGATGACTCCCGTCCGTGCGGCTTCGAGGTCGAACACCTTCACCACCGCCGTGCCGACGATATCGCCGACGGGCGTCGGGGTGCCCGTGACCGTTTGTCCGATGGCGCGTCCCGCCCGGTTCGCGGTCAGCGCCAGCGGCACGTAGTCCGGTTCGCCCGTCACGGCGTTGCGCGCTTCGGCGCAGTCGCCCCCGGCGAAGACGTTCTCGTCGTTCGTTCGCCCGTACTCGTCGGTGGCGATGGCCCCCGTCTCGCCCAGTTCGACGCCGTTCTCCCCCGCGAGTTCGGCGTTCGGCGCGACGCCGGTTGCGACCAGCACCACGTCGACTGGGACCGTCTCGCCGTCGGCCTCGATGCCGGTCACGCGGCCGTCCTCGCCGACGATGCGCTCGACCATCGTGTCCAGCGAGACCCCGACGCCGTTCGATTCGAGGTGGCCCTCGACCTTCTCGGCGACGTCTTCCCCGAACGGGGCGAGCACGTGCGGCAGCATCTCGAAGACGTGGACGTCCATATCGCGGGCGTCGAACGCCTCCGCCATCTCCAGGCCGATGTAGCCGCCGCCGATGATGCCCACGGAATCCGGATTCGCCGCGGCGAGGTATTCGTGAACCTGTGCGCCGTACCCCTCTTGGAACTCGTCGTCCGGCACCGCCGCCGGTGGGGAGAGCGCGCGCTTGACGGCCGCCGCCGAGTTCATGCTGTGGAGCGTGAACACTCCGTCGAGGTCCGCGCCCTCGATGGGCGGGACGATGGCGCGCGCGCCGGTGGCGACGAGCAGGTCGTCGTAGGACTGTTCGACTCGTTCTCCGTCGTGGACGGCCGTGACCGTCTGTTCCTCCCGTTCGATGGAGACGACTTCGTGGTGCTGTCGGAGGTCGATGCCGCGTTCGGCGAACTCCTCCGGCGTGAGCGTCACGAGGTCGTCCAGCGACTCGATTTCTCCCTTCACGTAGTACGGAAGCCCACAGGCTCCGTAGGACACCCACTCGCCCTTCTCGAAGACGACGACTTCGAGGTCGGGGTCGTCCCGTTTCGCCTTGCTCGCTGCACTCATTCCCGCGGCATCACCGCCGACGACGACGAACGTTCGTCCCATACGTTACACTTGGTCGTCACCGATTAAAACAGTATTGCACAAATTGAACAAGACGGTTCGCGGAGCGAAACTCCCTCAGTCCCGTTCGCCCGACCCGAGCGCGCTCTCGCCGACGGGTTCGTGACCGTCGATGACTTCCTGTCCGCCCATGTACGGCCGGAGGGCTTCGGGAATCGTCACCGTGCCGTCGTCGTTCTGGTAGTACTCCAGAATGGCGACCATGACGCGGGGGAGCGCCAGCCCCGAGGCGTTCAGCGTGTGCAGGTACTCCGTCGATTCGTGGCGTTCGGGGCGGTAGCGAAGTCCCGCTCGACGGGCCTGAAAGTCCTCGAAGTTCGAAGCGGTCGAGACTTCGAGCCAGCGGCCTCCTTCCTCCGGGCCGTCGTCCAAGTCGTCGCCGGGTGCCCACACTTCGAGGTCTATCTGCTTGGTCGCCTTGAACCCGAGGTCGCCCGTGCAGAGTTCGAGGACTCGGTACGGAAGTTCGAGGCGGCGCAGGACTTCCTCGGCCTCGTCCAACAGGATGTCGAGGCGGTCGTAGCTCTCCTCGGGTTCCACGAAGTTGACCATCTCGACCTTGTTGAACTGGTGGACGCGCACGATACCGCGGGTTTCGGTGCCGTGTTCACCGGCCTCGCGCCGGAAGTTCGGCGTGTACGCCTGATGTTTCAGCGGCAGGTCGTCGCGCAGGAGGATGTCGTCCGCGTACATGTTCGTCACCGGCACCTCCGCGGTCGGGCAGAGCCAGAGGTCTTCGCCCTCGATTTTGTAGGCGTCCTCCGCGAACTTCGGCAGTTGGCCCGTTCCCGTCATCGAGTCGCTGTTGATGGGTATCGGCGGGAAGATGTCCACGTAGTCCTGCTCGCGGTGGACGTCCAGCATGAACTGCATGATGGCGTGCTCCAGTCGCGCGCCGTCGCCCTTCAGGAAGTAAAAGCCGCTGCCGGTGGTTTTCGCCGCCCGCTCCTCGTCGATGATGTCCAGTTCCTCGCCGAGGTCGTAGTGCGGAATCACGTCCGCCGGGAGGTCTCGGAGGTCGTCGAAGCCCTCGCGCCGCTGTTCCACGTTGTCGCCCTCGTCCGCGCCGACCGGGACGCTCTCGTGTGGCACGTTCGGGATTTCGAGCATCCGCTCTTCGAGTTCCTCCTCCAGTTCGCTCGCCTTCGTCTCGACTTCTTCGAGCTCTTCTTTGAGCGCGCTCGACCGTTCGATGGCCGCCTGTGCTTCCTCCTCTTTTCCTTCTTGTTTCAGCTCGCCGATGCTCCGGCTGACCTCGTTTCGTTCGTGCCGAAGGTCGTCGCCGCGCGCCTTCAGTTCGCGCCATTCGGCGTCCAAATCGAGAAAGCCGTCCAAATCTACGTCGTCGCCTCGGTTTTCGAGCCCCTCTCGAACTTCGTCCGGGTGGTCCCGGATAAACTTCCTGTCGAGCATTCCTGACTCGGGTTTCAGCACGCCTGCAAAAAACCGTGTCGCTATATCGAGACGATGTGACACTGTTCGTAATCGGACCTGAGGACGGTGTCGGTGGGCGTCTCTGAATCGTACCGACCGGGTAGGGGATGTCGAGGAGAATCCGTGGCTAGCGCTCTCAACACTGATACGAAGTCTCGGAAAGCCCCCACCCGCTCGCGGTCGCTCGCCAACATCTCGACTCGGCACAAACCGCGTGTCTCGTCGAGAGGGGTCGGCGAGTCGACCATGCAAGCACGCGAGCGGAACCGAGCCGAGATGAAACGAGGAACTCCTCGCAGGTGAATCACGAAACACGTGGGACGCGAATCGTTTTTCCCGTCTCCCCACGCGAGGTACGGTATGGCAATCGGCGACCTACGGGAAGTCACGATGGGGGACTGTTCGGACCTGTACTACCTCGACACCGGAATGTACGACACGGAGGCCTACGGCGCGGTGTACATCCTCGACACCGACCGACCGGCCATCGTGGAAACCGGCATCGGGACCCACTACGAGCGAGTCCTCGACGCGCTCTCCGAGTTGGATATCGCGCGGGAGGACGTGGCGGTCATCGCGCCGACGCACGTCCACCTCGACCACGCGGGCGGCGCGGGCTTTCTGGCTGCGGAGTGCCCGAACGCGGACGTGTACGTCCACGAAATCGGCGCGCGCCACCTCGTGAACCCCGAGTATCTGGTGAAGGGGACGAAGGCGGCCGTGGGCGACCAGTGGCAGTTCTACGTCGAACCGAAACCCGTCCCCGAGGAGCGCGTCGTGGAAGTGACGGACGGTGACACCATCGACTGCGGCAGTCACGAACTGGAGGTCATCCACGCGCCGGGGCACGCACCGCATCAAACGATATTCTACGACCCGGCGAACGACGCGGTGTTCACCGCCGACGCCGCGGGGATTTGGGTGCCGAGCATCGGCGAAATCCGCGAGACGTCGCCGCCGTCGGACTTCGATTTGGACCAGTGTCTGGACGACGTGGAGACCATCCGCGACCTCGCGCCGGGGACGCTCCTCTACACCCATTTCGGGCCGCGCGAGTACTCCGAGGACGCGATGGACGAGTACGGCGAAGTCCTCTCGAAGTGGGTCGCGGCCGTCGACGCCCAGCGCGCGGCCGCGGACGACGACGAGGAGATAATCGAGCACTTCGTCGAGGAGGGTGAAATGGACGAAATCTGGGGCGAGACGAAGGCGCACGCCGAAACGGCGATGAACACCCGCGGCGTTCTTCACTATCTCGACACCCACGAAGGCATGTGAAGCGCTCGAAACCCGAACAACTGGAGTAAACTTTCGCATCGTTCTACACTACCTTAATGGGTGAGAACTTGCAAGTGACTGGTATGGAGTGGCGTGACGCCGAGAAGGAGTTTACCGACCCAGCCATCGAGCGGACGACGCTGGCCCGTATGTTCGAGGACAGCGCCGAACGACACCAAAATCGTCCCGCACAGCAGTACAAGGGCGGCGTCTACGGTCGCTCGCTGACCGAAACCGCGCTTCCGGCGGCACCGGACGGCGAGTTTCGGTCCATCTCGTACGCGACGATGCGCGACATCGTTCGCAACCTCGCCGCCGGGTTCCGCGACCTCGGCGTCGAAGCGGACGACAGAATCGGCATCTTCGCCGACACGCGGATGGAGTGGGCACAGACCGACTTCGCGTTGCTCGCGGCGGGCGCGGTCGTGACGACCGTCTATCGGAGTTCGTCCGTCTCTCAAGTCGAGTACCTCCTCGGCGACCCCGAGGCGACGGGCGTCGTCGTCGAGAACGAGAACTTGCTGGAACGCGTGTTCGAGGCGGAAGACGCACTCGACCTCGAATTCATCGTCGTGATGGATACCCTCTCGCGGGAGTACGACCGCGACGACCTCTACACGCTCGGCGAGGTACACGACCGCGGCGAGGCAGTCTTCGACGCCGACGAGTACGAGTCGTGGATCGACGCCCGCGAGTTGGACGACCTCGCCACGCTCATCTACACCAGCGGAACGACTGGCAAACCGAAGGGCGTGAGACTTACCCACTGGAACTTCCGGTCGAACGTCAACCAGTGTTATCGGCGGTTCGGCCCCCGACCCGACAAGGAGGTTCCGGTCGTCGACCAGCACTCGAAGACCGTCTCGTTCCTCCCGCTCGCGCACGTCTTCGAGCGAACCGCCGGTCACTTCATGATGTTCGCGGCCGGTGCGACGGTCGCCTACGCTGAAAGCCCCGACACGTTACAGGACGATTTCCGTGCAGTCAGGCCGACGACCGGCACCAGCGTCCCGCGCGTCTACGAGCGAATTTACGACGCGATTCGGTCACAGGCCGACGAGAGCGACCTGAAACGCCGCATCTTCGAGTGGGCGACGGACGTCGGCAAGGCGTATCACGAGGTGGACTCGCCGGGCGTCGGCCTCCGTGCGCAGAAACTGCTCGCCGACAAACTCGTCTTCGACCAGGTGAAGGACGGACTCGGCGGCAACATCGAGTTCTTCATCAGCGGCGGCGGCAGTCTCTCTGCGGATTTGTGCGCGCTCTATCACGGGATGGGACTGCCCATCCTCGAAGGCTACGGACTCACCGAAACGTCGCCCGTCATCTCGGTCAACCCGCCCGAAGCGCCGGAGATCGGGACCATCGGCTACCCCGTCGTGGACGAGGAAGTGAAAGTTGACGATTCCGTCGTCGGCAAGCAGTTCTCGGACGCGGCGGGCGAGGTCGGCGAACTCCTCGTCAAGGGTCCGAACGTCACCGACGGCTACTGGAACAAACCGGAGGAGACCGAACAGGCCTTCACCGAGGACGGCTGGTTCCGAACCGGCGATATCGTCGAAATCCGACCCGACGGGTACATCGCGTTCCGCGAGCGCGCCAAGGAACTGCTCGTCCTCTCGACCGGCAAGAACGTCGCGCCCGGTCCCATCGAGGACGCCTTCGCCGCCAGCGACATCGTGGAACAGTGTATGGTCATGGGCGACGGCCGGAAGTTCGTCAGCGCGCTCATCGTCCCCAACGTCGAGGAGGTCCGCGAGCGCGCCGCCCGCGAGGGGCTCTCGCTCCCCGACGACGACCGCGAACTGTGCCGAGACGACACGGTGTACGAGTGGGTCGAAGCCGAAGTCGAACGCATCAATCAGCGCTTCGAATCCTACGAGCAGATAAAGCAGTTCAGGCTCGTCCCCATCGAGTTCACCGAGGACAACGACCTGCTCACGCCGACGATGAAGAAGAAACGCCGCAACATCCTCGACCGCTTCGCCGACGACATCGACTCCATCTACGCCGACTGATTCTCACCTCGGACCGGTCTTTTCAAATATAATCTTGACAAACGACCACGTTTCGACCGGGAATCGAAACGATTGACTATCCAGTTCGGTTCCTTTCCCGCTGCAGTGTCCCATTCAGACCATGCTATTTTATACCCGTCCAGCTTTTCCTTCCCGATACATGGAGGGCCAGCAGTGAGTGCCGAGGCAGCGAGTGCGCAGTTGCTGTACATAGTCACCGCCATCATCGGACTTGGCGTCGTCTCACAGGTGCTCGCGGATCGGTTCCAAGTGCCGAGCGTCCTGTTTCTCATCTCGGCGGGTGTTCTCTTCGGCCCGGTCGGACTCGGGCTGCTCGACCCGTCGGCGTTCGGTGACGCGCTCTCGTCCATCGTCGGCTTGAGCGTCGCCATCATCGTCTTCGAGGGGGCGTTCCACCTCAAAGTGAACAAACTCCGGGAAGCACCGTCGGCACAGATTCGCCTCATCACCGTCGGTGCCCTCATCTCGTTGCTCGGGACGGCCACCGTCGTGCGCTACGCGCTCGGGCAACCGTGGGACCTCTCCCTACTCATCGGGTCGCTGCTCGTGGCGACCGGTCCGACGGTCATCACCCCGATACTCTCGGTCGTGGCGGTGCGGGACCGAGTCGGTGCCGCGCTCGAAACGGAAGGTATCGCGAACGACGTGTCCGCCGCCATCCTCGCCGTGGTGATGTTCGAAGTTCTCGTCCTCACCGGGTCGAACGGGTTCGACTTCGGCGAGTTTCTGGCGTCCTTCGTACGCCGACTCGGGACCGGCGTCCTCGTCGGTCTCGTCGTCGCCGGTATTCTCTGGTACGTACTCCACCGGCTCAACCTCTCACGAGGGAACGCACCGCAGAACTCCCGCCTGCTGATTCTCGTCGGGGCGCTGACCGCGTACGCCGCCGCCGACTTCGTTGCCAAGGAAGCGGGCATCGCGGCCGTCGCAACGGCGGGCATCCTGCTCGGCAACGCGAACCTTCCGTACGAGGAGAAGATAGAGGAGTTCAAGGGCGACATCACGCTCGTCGTCCTCTCGTTCGTGTTCATCACGCTCGCGGCGCAGCTGAAACCGACGTACTTGTTCGACCTCGGTATCGGCGGTATCGTCGTCGTCCTCGCCGTGATGTTCGTCATCCGACCGCTGGTCATCTTCGTCTCGGCCTCCGGCGGTCGATTCACGCGGGGCGAAAAGACGTTCATGAGTCTCGTCGGACCGCGCGGCATCATTCCGGCGTCGGTCGCCACGCTGTTCGCGATTCGCATCCGGAACGAAGCCGACGTGATTCCGAACGCCGAGACGGCGGCGGCGGTGCTCATCGGTACCGTCTTCCTCGTCATCGTCGTGACCGTCGTGTTCGAGGGCGGATTCGCTCGACACATCGCAGAATATCTGAACGTGATTCCAATGCGCGTACTCATCATCGGAGGCGGAAAGGTGGGCCGGTCGCTCGCCGCACGCCTCGAAGACCGCGGAGAGAACGTCGTGATCATCGAGAACGACGAAACGATACTGCAGACCGCACGTGAGGAGGGCTACACCGTCCACGAAGGTGACGGGACCGATACGGAAGTCCTTCGGGCGGCGGGAGCCGACAACGCGAAAATCGTCGTCGCCGCGACCGGTGACGACGACGTGAATCTCCTCGTCGCACAACTCGCCGAATCGAAGTTCGACGTGGAGACCATCATCGCTCGGGCGAACAACCCGGACAACGTGGACGCCTTCGAGGACCTCGGGGTTCGGACGATTTCGTCGTCGCTCGCCACCGCGTGGGCCATCGACAACGTTATCGAACGCCCCGCGCTCTCGAACTGGATGACGGAACTCGGTCGGAGCGGCGACGTACAGGAGATAGAAGTAACCGAACCGAGCATGGTCGGCAAGACCATCGAGGAACTCGACTCCGAACTCCCGAACGGCGTCCTCATCGCGCTCGTCGGCCGCGACGGCGAGACGCAAGTTCCGAGCGAGGACTTCACGCTTCAGAACGGCGACCACGTGACCTTCCTCGGTCGCAAGTCGGCTGTCAGAAGCGCCATCTCGCTGTGTCATCCGCGATAGACGAGTCTCGTTTTCGTCGCACGAATTCCAAATTCGCCGCCGAGAGAAGGGTGAATCCCGCGAGAAGCAGCGCGACGTACACGAGGACGTGTACGAGCGAAAACGGATACATCCCGAGGAGGTTACAGACGATGGCGATCCCGCCGACGAGCGCCAGCGCGAGGTAGTATCGACTCCAGTTTTGCGTCTTCGACGACGGATTGACGAATTTGTCGAGTTCGGTCGCCGTATCGCTGAGTCGTACCTGTCCGCGCTGTCTGTCGTAGACGATGATGCCCGCGTCGGCCATCTTCGGGAGATGGGTCTGGTACAGCGAGGTGTACACCGACTTTCGCTCCTTCGAGGAGACGAGTTCGACGCTGGTGTCCTGCTCCCACGCGGCGACGGCCTCGGCGAGTTCGCCGATGGAAACCCGCCCCGACTTCGACCCGAGGTAAGAGAGGGCGTACCGACGCCGCGGGTTGGTGAGGATTTCGAACGCGGTATCCGGCGAAATCCGCCCTTCCCCAGTCGGTGGCTCGGTGGTCATTGTCGAAGACTGTGTGATGTCCCGGCCGTACGATACACTACCCGCCATTTGGATAGCTGACCGCAAAAAGATATTCGTCTGTTTACACCTTTGAAGTAGAGAAACAAGGCCGTTTCGGGTTCCCGGAACGCGACCTGTGTCTTTATCACTCTCAATCTCTCATCGTCGTTCATGTTGCACTCGACAGGTTCGCTCCTGACTATCGACGTGGGCGACCGGACGACCGTCGCCGAGGACGTTGACGACGTGCTGTCGTCGTTCATCGGCGGACGCGGCGTCGGCGTGAAACTCGCACACGACCGGATTCCGTTCGACGCGGACCCGTTCGGTCCCGAGAACAGCCTCTTTTTCACCACCGGTCCGCTCCAGTGTTCGACGATGAGTTTCACGGGACGGATGAACTGCACCGGCGTCTCGCCGCTGACGGACGGCCTGCTCTCCTCGAACGCGGGCGGATTCCTCTCGCGTCACTTCGCGGCCACAGGGTACGGCGCGGTGCAAGTCACCGGCCGAAGCGACGACCTGGTGGCGGTTCACGTCACGGACGAAGGAATCGAGTTCGAAGAAGTCCCCCAGCTCGCCGGAGCGACCGTTACCGAGGTCGGCGAGTACATGGCCGACGAACACGATTTGGGCGACGAGCAGTTGGTCGTCGCCGGACCCGCGGGCGAGAATCGCGTCCGCTTCGCGTCCATCATGACGACCGAACACCGGGCGTTCGGTCGCGGCGGCCTCGGCGCGGTGCTGGGCGCGAAGGGCGTGAAGTGCATCAGTTTCGCGGGCGATTCGGCGCCGGATATCGACATCGACCCGATACAGATGGACGTCCACCGGGAGGCCGCCACCGCGAACGACCACCCGATGAAATCGGCCGGGACGACCAGCGTCACCGAGTACGCGAATCACGTGAGCGCACTGCCGACGCGCTACTTCTCCGAACTGGAGTTCGAGGGTGCGAGCGACATCGGCGGCGAGGCCGTCGCCGAGAAGAAGTACAAGAAAGGCACCTGCTCGCAGTGTGCCTTCGCCTGCAAACTCCCGACGAAGGACGAGGAGACGGGACTCGAAACCGAAGGCCCGGAGTACGAGACGGTGATGGCGTTCGGGAGCAACGCTGGCGTGGACGATATCGTCTCGGTGATGAAGTCGAACGACCTCTGTGACGAACTCGGCATGGACACCATCTCCTGCGGCGACGTGATTTCGGCCTACCTCGCCGCCAACGACGAGTTCGGCAACGACGAACTCGTCCACGACCTCGTGGAGAAGATCGCCTACCGCGAGGACGAGGGCGACCTCCTCGCGGAGGGCGTCCACCGCGCCGCGGACGACCTCGGCGTCGAGGACTGGACGGTCAAGGGACTCGAATTCTCCGCCCACGACGGGCGCACCCTGAACGGGCAGGGCCTCGCCTTCGCCGTCTCGAATCGCGGCGCCGACCACATGTACGCCGAGTTCTACTCGAAGGAGTACCCCCTCGTCGGCAAGGACGAGGCGGTGGACCCGACCGGACTCGACGGCAAACCGCCGCTCATCGTGGCGAAAGAAAACCACAACGCCGTTCTCGACAGCGGCGTCGTCTGCAAATTCTCGCGCGACTTCATGACCGAGGAGCGCCTCGAAACCCTGCTCGATACGGAGTACGAGAAGTTACAGGATACCGGCGCGGAAATCGTCGAACTCGAACGGCACTTCAACAACGAACGCGGGTTCGACCGCGAGGACGACACGCTCCCCTACGACCTGCCCGACTTCGAGGCCGCCCTCTCGGAGTACTACGCCGAACGCGGGTGGAACGACGACGGCACGGTGAAGTCCGCTTCCGCCAGCGCGGACGACTGACGATTCGTCTTTTCTCGGTCGTTGACCTGTACGACCGCCACGTCCCGATTTCGGAAGACGACCCTCGTCCCGTTCGACGTTCCGAGGCGGTCCAGCATCTCCGTCCACTGTGCCCGATTCAGCGTCTCGCGGGCGGTCCAACTCCGGGAGCCTTCGCGGGTGAGATAGACGTACTCGGGTGATACGTCGTCCCGGTCGAGAGTTTGCCGGATGCAGGTCGCCGACGCGCAGGCCGACGCGTTCCGGTAGAGCGAGATTTGCCGTTCGCGCTCCTCGGGCGGCAGCCACTCGGCACCCCACGGGGAGGCGACGACCGTTCGATGGGTGAACACCGGGAACCACTCCGCGGCGTCACCGGCGACGAGGACCGTCGCGTCCGCCGCCGTCCGCTCTCGAACCCACCGCATCGCCGTCATATCGTCGCCGTCGATGTACGACGGGAGCGGTTCCTTTTGAAGCCGGTGGAGCGGCCGCTCCGGGACCGGCCCGTAGTTCGCGGCGTAGAGGCCGCCGGTCGCCACGCCGTAGGTCCAAAGCAACAGGAGCAAAACGAGCGAAACGCGCGGCAGGCGTCCGCCGTCGGTCGAGATGCCGTCCCGCTCCGGCGCCGCCTCCGCGATGCTCGGTAACCAGTCGAACACTGCGGCGGCGACCACGAACGCGCCGACGAGCATGAGAAAGCGCGGCTTGGGGAACATCACGACCGTCGCGGCGAACCAGAGCGGCAGGAAGTAGCGCTTCCGCACCGCGAGCGCGACCACGCCGACGAGCGTGAGGACGTGCCAGACGGGGAGGAACCGCGTGCGGCGGGCGTAGAGGAACTTCGAGGGGAACCAGAAGATTCCCCGACCGATTCCGAGGCGCGACCCGGCGGTCCGGGTGAGGAGGCCGATGCCGTGGACGGACGCGATGTGGCCCCACCACGGAACCGCGAGGAGCAGGCCGCCAGCGGCGACGAACGCGCCGCGCTTCAGTCCGGCGACCGAGCGGTCGAAGACGGCGAAGAAGACCAGATAGCTCGTCCCGAAAAAGACGGGATACGACGGATGGGTGAGTATCGTCAGGCCGAACAGGACCGCCCCCGCCACCGCCCAGCGAACGGGGTTCTCCGGGGTCCGAAACAGCCGCAATCCGACGTACAACCCCGTCACCGTGAACAGGAAGGCCGGAGCGCGGACGATACCGCCCGCCGAGAGGTGCCATTTGAACACGGCGGGACTGACCGCGACGACGAGCGCCGCGAGGCCCGCTCGTCGGTTTCTGTCGGGTGCGTCGGCGAACACCTCGCGTCCGAGGAGATAGGCCGGAACCACGGTCAGGACGGTGACGATGCCGGGCAGGAAGCGCGTCAGGGCCAGCGGGCCGACGCCGAGGATGTCGCGGGCGAGCGCGGCGACGTAGAACGCGAGCGGCGGATAGCCGAACGGAATCCCGTTCGGCGTGTACCGCGGAACCCGCGCCGGAAGGCGATAGCCGTTGTCGCGTATCGCGTCGGCCATCGCCAGATACAGGCCGCCGCCCGTCGCGGGATACGGGTGCGTGAGCAGGTAGGCCGCGAAAACGACGAGACTGGCGAGGACGGCGGGAACCATCCACGCGAGCGTGGTCGTAGAGGGACGACTTCGGGGCACGTTCCGCAACTCGACCTGCTCCGTAATTATTCTGTCCCAGAACCGTGAAAGAAGAGTGAAAAATTCAGCGGACGGTGAGTTCACTCGCGCTCCAGCGTGATTGTCGCACCCTGCCACGACGACCTTTTACGACGGTCACGAGGTCACTCCGCTCCCTCGTTCCCTGTGAAAGCTCGAACAAAAGGACTTCCTCGTTCCTTTCGAGGTGTCCCACCTCGACAGTCACTCGTCGCCCGCGAATCGGGGATTCGCGTCGATTACTCGCGCTTCAACGTAATCGCCGCACCTTGGCCGAAGCCGACACAGAGGGTTGCGAGGCCCTTCTTCGCGTCGCGCTTTTGCATCTCGTGAGTGAGTGTCACGGGTAGGCGTGCACCGGAGGCACCCAGCGGGTGACCGATGGCGATGGCACCGCCGTTGACGTTGAACTTCTCGTCCGGGACGCCGAGTTGGCGCTGGCTGTAGAGCGTCTGGCTGGCGAAGGCCTCGTTCAGTTCCACGAGGTCGAACTCGTCGATGCTCTCGCCCGTGCGCTCCAGCAGGCCCTTCGTGGCCGGAACCGGTCCGATTCCCATCACGGTCGGGTCCACGCCAGCGACGTTGTTGTCGCCGACGGTCGCCAGCACGTCGAGGCCGTGGTCCTCCGCGAACGCCTTGCTGGTGACGAGGAGCGCCGCCGCGCCGTCGGAAATCTGGGAGGCGTTGCCCGGCGTCACGGTGCCTTCGGCTTTGAACACGCTCGGGAGGCCCTGCAGGGCTTCCATGCTGGTGTCCGGGCGGATGCCCTCGTCTTCTTCGACCAGTCCGTCCTCGGTTTCGACGGGGACGATTTCGTCGTCGAAACGCCCGGTTTCGGTCGCCTCGGCGGCGCGCTGTTGACTCCGGAGCGCGTACTCGTCTTGCTCTTCGCGGGAGACGTCGTACTTCTCGGCCACCTTTTCGGCGGTCATTCCCATCTGGAGTTCCGGGATGTTGTACTGTTCCGCCAGTCCCGGATGGACGGATTCGTACCCGCCGGACATCGGCACGCGCGACATGTTCTCGACGCCGCCCGCGATGATGGCCGTGCGCTGGCCCGCCCGAATCGCGTCGCTCGCGCTGATGAGCGCCTGCATCGAGGAGGCACACCAGCGGTTGATGCTCGTCGCGGGGACCTCCTCACCGAGGTCCGAGAGGAGTGCGATAACGCGCGCGACGTTGTTGTCCTGCTCGCCGCGCTGTTGGGCGACGCCCCACATGAGGTCGTCCACGTGGTCGCTCGTCAGTCCCGTCTCGTCGAGGATGGTGTCCACGAGCGGAATCGAGAGGTCCTCGCTCCGCACGTCGGCGTACACGCCGCCTTCTTTCCCCTGCGGGGTCCGAACCGCCTTTGCGATGACTGGTGTGGTATCGCTGTCCATGGTTCACGATTCTCGCTCATGGCCCTTAAGTGGCCGTAGAACTCGGAGTAAATGGAAAACAGTTTGTAAGTTTATTGACCATCTATGCGGCTTCAGAAACTATTTGGTCGGACCCACACCATATCGTCGGTAACTCCCGACGATGCAAGGTTCCGACACCGCCCAGAAGCGTGCTCGCCCGCTCACATCGAGCGACGAATCAAGCCTCCTCCAGCGACTCACCGAACCGGTCCCCCTCGTCGTCCTCATCACCGCGTTCGGGCTCGCCCTCCGCCTCGTAAACCTCGGCGCGCGCGTCGCTCATCAGGACGAAGCCCGCGTCGCCTACTGGGCGTCCAGATTCGCCAAGAACGGTGTCTGGTACTATCGGCGCATCATCCACGGTCCGTTTTTGTTACAGATGGATTCCGTCGTGTTCTCGCTGTTCGGCGCGAACGACTTCACCATGCGCCTCATCGTCGCCCTCATCGGTGGCCTCTTCCCGCTCGCGGCGCTCCTGTTCCGGAAGCGACTCAGAGCGTCCGAGACGGTCGCTCTGGCCTTCTTCTTCGCCGCGAATCCCGTTCTCCTCTACTACTCGCGGTTCATGCGCAACGACGTGATGCTCGCCGCCGTAATGGTGTTCGCGCTCGGGTTCGTCGTCCGCTACTTCGACACCCGTCGCCTTCGGTACGTCTTCGCGGCCGTCGCGTGTTTCACGCTGGGATTCACGATGAAGGAAAACGCCCTCCTGTATGCGGCGTGCTGGGCGGGCGGGGCCGTACTGCTTTACGACCACCGTCTCTTTCTTCGACGCGTCGGCAACGAAGGCATCGGCGCGGCGATTCCGCCGCGAATCCGAAACGGTGCGCTCCGACTGTACGAGCGGGACAGGTCGGTCGTCAACTCGCTTCTCAAAGGGGTCGGTATCGCACTCGTCGCCGCGCTGGAAGCCCTCGCCATCATCGTGTTCTTCTACGCGCCGCGCTCCCAGGGCCAACCCGGACCGGGACTCTGGAAATCCTTCTCGAATCCGTCGATGATTCCGAAGGTGTTCACCGCCGCGACGACGGACGTGGCGAACGAGTTCATCGGATGGCAGGGACACACGGACCACGCCTACCTTCCCTACCTCGACCACTTCCTCACGTCCCTGAAAGTCGGCGCGCTCGCGCTCTGCATCCTCGCCGTCGTGGGCTTCATCGTCGACCGCTACTCCGGCGACCGCCCGCGCGACCTCGTTTCGCTCGGCTTCTACTGGGGCGTCGTCAGCATCCTCGGGTACCCGCTCGTGATGGACATCAAGGCGGGCTGGGCGACCGTCCACGCCATCGTCCCGCTTGCGTTCCCCGCGGCAGTGGGCCTCGCGCTGATATTCCGCTGGGGCTGGGAAGCGTACGAGGACCACGACGACGTGAGCCTCGCCGCCGCCGCGGTGCTCCTCCTGCTCGTCGTCGGTTCCGTCGGGGCGACCGCCTACAGCACGTCCTATCAACATCCGCAGGACCCGGACAACCAGTTCGTCCAGTACGCCCAATCGTCCTCGACCGATGCGAAACCGCTCCTCCACGACCTTCAGCGCATCTCACGCGAGAACGAGGGAACCGACGTGCTGTTCTACGGGAGTAAGTTCTACTCGTCGAACGAGGCCGCCGACGACGTGTATCCGGTAGAAGCGGGTGAAGGCGGCGGTGGATGGTTCGCCCGTCTCCCGCTCGCGTGGTACTTCGACACCGCCGACGCGAACATTGCGAGCACGACGAACGCCTCGGACCTCGGCGGCGACAAACCGCCGATAGTCGTCGCTCCCGCGGACGTCTCTACCTGCACCAGCCAGGACAGCACCGCGCAGGACATCGAGGGTTACATGTCCGGCTACACGCGCTACGAGTTCCAGCGCTTCGGCTTCAACAGCGGGTGTCACATCAGCACGACCGTCATCTACGTCCAGAACAGCTCTCTGCACTCGAATACCACCCCGACCGCGTAGGTCGGTCCTTCTTTTCGGCTCTCGAAACGCGTAGCGAGCGGAACGTCTCCGACGGCCTTAAGATTCTCCCGTGATTACCCACGGGAGAATGAACAGCGGGGCGCTGGACGTAATCGAGTTCTTGCTCACTGCACGGGTCTACAGTGAGAACCGAAATCTGGACGAAAACGACCTGCCGCCGAAGATTCGGCAGGTGTTCTGGCACGACGGAACGATAGAGCGACCGCTTCGGACGACCGTCGAGACGGCGCGCGAGGCGACCGGTCTCGACCAACCGTGGGACGCGATCTCCGAACTGATGTTCACCGACCGGGATACGTTCTCGGGAAGCATCGAACTCACCCAACAGGAGATGGCGGAAGAGTGGTTCGTGGACCGCGACGAGGAGCGAATCGCCGCGAACCCGACGCTCGCGTACGCGCTCTCCGACCGCGACGGCGTGGACGCGTCCTACGAGGCGGTGCGAGAAGCAAACCGGCCAGTCCAGTCCGACCGGGCGTGGATAGACAGCCTGCTCGAAGAGCACTTCGACGAGGACGAAGACGAGGACGGGGAGAGCATGCTCGACCTCGTGGACATCCACGCGCCCGAGGAGGTCGAACTGACGCTGGACGACCTCGTGCTCACGGAGGACCAAGAGGCCGAAATCCACAAAATCGTCAAGGCCATCGAGCACCGCGAGTATCTGGCCGAAATCGGGCTGCGCGAAATCGGGAAACTCCTCTTCGTCGGCCCGCCGGGAACCGCGAAAACCTCGACGGCGCGCGCGCTGGGGTACGACTTGGACCTTCCGTTCGTCGAAGTCAAACTGTCGATGATAACCAGTCAGTACCTCGGCGAGACGGCCAAAAACGTCGAGAAGGTGTTCGAGGTGGCGAAGCGACTCTCGCCGTGTATCCTCTTCATGGACGAGTTCGACTTCGTGGCGAAAACCCGTCGGAGCGACGAGCACGCGGCCATCAAACGCGCCGTCAACACCCTCCTCAAGAGCATCGACAACATCTCGCTCATCGAGGACGACGTGTTGCTCATCGGCGCGACCAACCACCCCGACCAACTCGACGCGGCGGCGTGGCGGCGCTTCGACGACATCCTGAACTTCCCGAAACCGGACGAGCAGATGCGCTCGGACATCCTTCGGGTCATCACCCGGCGGATGCGCATCGCCGACTTCGACCCCGACGAAATCGCGGAGATGACCGAGGGACTCACCGGGAGCGACCTTCGACTGGTCCTCCGCGAGGCCGTGCTCGAAGCCCTGACCGAGGAACGGACGGAACTCACGCAAGAGGACCTCCACTACGCGATTCAGGACTTCGAGGAGCGCGACCACCTGAAGGATATGGACATGATAGACGGCGACCACGACGCGCTGGTCGCCGGTGGGGACATCAGCGGTCACTCCCACGACCACTGACGGCGCGACGATTTTTCCTGCAACACCATCGCGGACCGCGACATTTAGCATCCGTCGCCGTGCATCTTGTACCGATGGAAGTCACCCTCCTCGGAACCGGCGATACGACGGGCACCCCGACGGTCGGATGCGACTGTGACACCTGCCGCGAGGCTCGGGACAGCGGTGTGGAGCGCTCGCGGTTCTCGGTCCACGTCCGCAACGAGGAGACGGACGAATCGCTCCTCATCGACGCCAGCCCGGATTTTCGCTCCCAGTTTCTCGACAACGACGTTTCGCTCCCCGACGAGGTGCTCATCACGCACATCCATTTCGACCACCTCGACGGGTTGGGGAACGCCTATCGACTGTTCGATTCCCTCCCCGTCCACGCGACGGACGAAACCGACCCGAAGACGGGAGAGAGCGTCGCCGACGCGATTCGAAACAAGTTCGACTACCTCGACCGCATCACGGTTCACGGCCACGCGCCGCTCGCGTCGTTTTCGGCGTGCGGGTTCGACGTGACCTTCGTTCCGGTCGAACACCCCCCGCTCGTCTGTTACGGCGTCGTCGTGGAGAAAGACGGTTCGAAACTCGCGCTGACGGGTGACACGGGCTATTCGATTCCGGACGCGTCTCGGGAGGCCCTGTCGGACGCCGACCTCTTTCTGGCCGACGCCATCGTCCCCGCGTCGCTCTGCGAGTACCACCCGGCGGGCGGCCGCCACCACACCGACGACGGCGTTCCGCGCACCTTCGGGCACAAGCACATGACGCGCGAAGGAGCGCTCTCGCTGGCCGACGAACTGGATGCGGCGGAGACGCGACTGGTGCACGTGTCGCACTTTTATCCCGAAGAAGAGGCGTTCGAGGAGCCGTTGGCGGTTGACGGCGAGCGGTATCTGATTTAGTCTCGATTCTCTCGGACCAACAGCGCCGCCGCGGCGAGGAGGCTGACGAGTGCGACGACGACGTTGAAGCCGGGGAGCGACGTGGCGGAGTTGCCGGAGTCGTCGTCCTGCACGCCCGTTCCGTCCGAGGTGGTCGTGTTCGCCGGTTTCTGCCCGTCGGCCCAGCCGTCGATGGAGTTGAGGTAGGCGTTACACTGCTTCATCGACTCCGCGTCGTACTTCTGTGTTGCTCCCTTGAACGCGTAGCTTCCCGTGGCGTTCTGGTCGGCGATGGTCGGGCTTTCGGCCCGCTCGTCGGGGAGGCGCGCCACGTCGTAGACCAACCACGGCGTGTAGAACTCCCAGACGACCTTGCCCTTCGGGGTGACTTCCATCACCCGTTCGTGTTTCGAGTCGCCGACGAGGGTGTTGCCGTTCGACAGGCGGTCCGCGTCGCGCGGCCACGAGAGGTCGTCGCCCTTCCCGAGCGACCACGTTCGGTTCCACCCGTCGCCCTCCTTTTCGTACTCGACGATGCGGTTGTTCTCGGAGTCGGCGACGAGGAGCGTCGGGGTGCCGTTCTCGCTCTCCAAGTAGTCCGGGTTGTGTTGCTTGTCGAGGATGTCCTTCTCCCCGTAGGAACCGAGTTGCATGTCGATGTTCCCCGTCGAGCGGTTGATGACGATGGCTTGGTCCAGATTGCGCGGCGAGGCGAGATACTCGCCGGGGCCGATTTTGTCCACGTCGTTGACGTGCGTCCAGTCTTTCGTGTAGTTCCCGCCCACGTTAGAGTCGTAGTGGTCCCGGAAGTACCAGCGCCAGACCACCTCGTCCTTCTGGAGGTCGTAGACGAAGATGCTGTCGTCGTTCCTGTTCTCTTCCTCGTTGTAGTTGCGCAGGTTGGCGACGAGTAGTTGCGTCCCGTTGTTGATGAGGTCGATGTCGTGGGTGTCCTCGATGGGCAACGTCTCCCTCCAGACGTGCTCTTGCGTTCGGGGGTTGAACTCGTAGACGACCGTCTTCCCCTGCGTCGTTCCCGTCACGAACAGGTTGCCGTTCGGCATCGGGTCCACGTCGTAGCCCCAGACCATGCCGTGGTCGCCGGTGTGGTGGACCCACTTCACGGTGCCGTCCGGTCCGATGCCGACGAGTTTCGCCTCTCGCTTTTGTCCCTCGTCCAGCCACGAGTAACCCTGCACCGCGACGACGGTCGTTCCGTTCGCGGGGCGCTCGATGGTTCCGACGCAGGGATTCGAGGCGATGCTTCCTTGGTCGTTCGACTGGGCAGTGCGGTTCGACTGCGCGGCGAGCGTCGGTGCAAACAAGGAGAGACAGCACAGGAGTATCGCGCCGACGGCCAACGACTGCCGTCGGGAGGGCGTATGCATACACCCCCCTTCTTGACCGCGGTTCTTGTATGTTTACACTTCACGCGCCCGGCAAAACGGATTGTATTTTACACGTCTCGGCCGAATCTGTCGAGTCCCGACTGCCGACGTTGCCGCCCTGTCGGGTCAGCGACCCACGGCGTCCGAACGTCTCGCTCGGCATCGGTATCGACCGCCGGCGGGTCGGCGGGGTCGTGTCCCGGACAGTCTTCTCCACAGCGCGCGGGATCGACGACGCGGCCCTTCCAGCGACAGTACGGCACCGCGCCGCCCCGCGGTTCGATTTCGCCGCAGGCCGGAAAGTCGTACGTCCGCCAGCCCTTTCCGTAGGCGCGCTCGGCCATCCGCCGTCGCCGTTTCGCTTTCCCCTCCGCACTCGCCACGCGAACGTCCGTTCGCCCGACGCGCTCCTCGATGAGTTCCGTCCCCGCTTCGTCCGTGTCGAGTGGCGTCGGCTCTCGAATCACTTCGATTCTGCCGCTCCCCTTTCCCGCTTCGCCTTTTTTCTCTTCATTTCCTCTTTCTTCCACTTCATCTCCTCTTTCTCCCACTTCGTCTCCATTTCCACTTCCCTCCTCTCCGCCGTGGAACCGCCAGACGCCGACCTCCTCGGGGATGCGGTTCAGGTGCGCGCCGGTGACGTAGCTCTCGGTCGCCAGAATCACCTCGTCCACGAGGCCGAGGCTCACGTCCTTGCGGAGTTGCGTTTCGAGGTCGCCGGGGTCCGCGAGGTCGGGTTTGTTCTCGATTCCCACCAGTCGCCCGAACCAGTCGGGATAGCGGGCGACCTGCCGGACGTACTCCCGGCCGCCCCGCCGCTCGCGCTCGAAGAAGCCGATTTCGACCGCTCGGTCCACCACTCCCCGGGCGTACTCCGGCGACGTGTCGAAGGCGTCGCGCCAGTAGCGCGCTTCCCCGACGCCCACGTCGCTCTCGATTGCCGCGTCGGGAATCCGTTCCGCCGAAATATCCGTCCGGGAGCCGAAATCCGGGCCGGGTTCGACGCACAGCACGTCGATGATGCGGTTCGAGGGTGCGTGGACGCCAGCGCCGACCTGCCGGGCGATAACGTCGTCGGTCGTCGCTTCCAGATGGGCGCACAACGCCAACTCGAACGGAAACTCTCGCACGACCCTCCAGAGGGATTCAGTCGGCAAAAAAGTCGCGGGAACAGGGATGTCGAGACGTGTTCTTCTTCGTTCGACTTCTCGATTGCCGAACCTACCACCGCGGCGCGTGCTGGCGGGACGACGCGGCCAGCGAGGTTTCTCCGAAACCTCCGGGTGGAGCGGTGGAACCGCGAGCACGCGGTGCTGTGCGGTTGCGGGCGGGCTTTCGAGGGCTGTCTCGTAGCGATTGCCATCACACCAAAATCATCGTTTGTTCGTAGCGAGCGTGGCGGGACGTTCGAAGTCTGTGCGGCCGAATCGCAACTACTGGGACTCTCAACTACGACATGTGGTGAACGTATTAGAGGGTGTTCGAAAACCCCGTCCATCGAACCGAACGAGAAAGAGGAACGTCAGCGGGAAGATGGCGGCGAGCTATCTAGAGTCGAAACGCGGAGAGGGCCGCGGTCACGAGGCGAACGGCGAGGAACGGAAGCGCGAATACGACGCCGATACTGGCCGCCCAGCCGAGAAGCAGTATCGGGACGCCCGCCCCGAGCAACGCCGCGCCGTAGACGAACACGGTGCCGACCGCGAGGGCGCTTGCGACGCCGAGCGCGAGAATCGACAGGGTGGCGAGTGCTCGGCGAACGATGTCGTAGCCGGGAGTCGGTTCGGCGAGTCCGGGGGTGGTCTCGTACTTCATGGGTGCTCTCCTCGTTTGAACGGTGGGGAGGCACCGACAAAACTGTTATCTGAAAAACACTTCTGTAGAATGCGCTACTGAAACGCGTTCCTGTATGCGAACTGTCAGACGGCGCTTTTCGCGTCGGTTGAGGACGAGCGGGTGCGCTCGATTTCGACGACGGCCATGTCGCCGTCGAGGGTCACGTCGAGCGTCTCGTCGTCAAGCGGAATCGTGACGTGGACTCGCCACGGGTCCTCCGAGCGAATCGTGGTGTTCTCGTCCTCCACGCACCACGGGAGCGCCCAGAACGGCTTCGTGCAGAGGTCGATGCCGTGGTCGCTGTAGAACGTGACGACCCGCGATTGGTCGAGGAGCGACAGTCCGGCCGTCGAGTGGAGTTGGTGGTGACACTGCGCACACTCGTGGTCCACCCGGACCTTCGTGCCGAGGAGGTTCTCGGTGTCGCGGGTCACCGTCGTCTCCATCCGTCCGTTGCACTCCGGGCAGACGCCGTCGGCGGCGAGGCAGTGGAGGTGGCGCACGCGCTGGTTGAACGCGTCCATTATTTCGTCGTCCGTCCGGTCGTTCAGGCCGCCGGGCGGGAACGGGTAGTTGCCGTGGGCTTTGCCGCAGTCGGGGCAGGCGACGGTCAGGGTCTCCTCCTCGTAGGCCGCCCGGAGATGGGCGTCGCAGTCCACGCACGTCTCGTCGAGTTCGATGGGGTCGAGGTGGGGGTGTTCGTTGAACGACCCGGCCAGCACCGCGCTCACGACCTTCTTTCCGGCCTGTCGGAAGTCGTAGCCCGCGTCGGTTCGAACGACGAAGTGGTCGGTCAACTGCTTCAGGTGATAGTTGAACTGGGCGCTGTCGCGCATTCCAACCTCCTTGCGGAGTTCCGAGAAGCCGACCGGCCGCTCCGGGGCCTGCCAGAGCGCCTCCAGAATCGAGAGGCGCGTCTCGTTGGCGATGACCGAGAACGCCTCCGCCGGTGCGAGACAGTCCTCACACTCCTGTAATCCGGTGTCGCTGCCGGTATCGCTGCTCATGCTTGTACTATCGTCCGGAGGCGAATAAAACGTTACCTGAATTACAGTTTTGTAACGTCCTTGTCAAGAACGCGGGCCATACGAGAACAGTAGGTTTATCAGTCGTTCGGGCCGAATCTACGACAAATTACTTCAGGAGGTCAACGTTGACAGGAACACACAACCAACCGGAGGTGAATATCGGACTCGTCGGCCACGTAGACCACGGAAAGACGACGCTCGTGCAGGCTCTTTCCGGAGAATGGACCGACCAGCACTCCGAGGAGATGAAACGGGGGATTTCCATTCGACTCGGATATGCGGACGCGACGTTCCGGCAGTGCCCGGACGTCGATGCGCCGGAGTGCTACACGGTAGACGAGACGTGCGCCGACGGTTCGGAAAGCGACCCGATTCGAACAGTATCGTTCGTGGACGCGCCCGGCCACGAAACGCTCATGGCGACCATGCTCTCGGGAGCGTCGCTGATGGACGGCGCGGTGCTCGTCGTCTCGGCCACGGAGAACGTCCCGCAGGCCCAGACGGAAGAACACCTGATGGCGCTCGACATCATCGGCATCGAGAACATCGTCATTGCACAGAACAAGATCGACCTGGTTAGTCCAGACCGCGCGCGACGTAACTACGAACAGATTCAGGAGTTCGTGGAGGGAACGGTCGCCGAAGACGCGCCGGTCGTCCCGATCAGCGCCCAACAGGAGGTCAACATCGACCTGCTGATTCAGGCCATCGAGGAGGAGATTCCGACGCCGGACCGCGACCCGAACGACGAGCCGCAGATGTACGTCGCTCGCAGTTTCGACATCAACCGTCCCGGAACGACGTGGGACGACCTCACCGGCGGCGTTCTCGGCGGCAGTCTCGTCCAGGGGAAACTCACCGAGGGCGACGAACTCGAACTTCGACCCGGCCGCGAAATCGACGAGGGCGGCCAGACGCAGTGGGAACCCATCCAGACCGACGTCCGCTCCCTCCAAGCGGGTGGCGAGATGGTGGACGAGGTGACGCCCGGCGGACTTCTCGGCGTCGGAACCGGTCTCGACCCGAGCCTCACCAAGGGCGACGCGCTCGCCGGACAGGTCGCGGGGACGCCCGGCAGCCTCCCGCCGACGTGGGAGCAGTTCACGATGAAAATCGACCTGCTCGACCGTCTCGTCGGCATGGACGAGCAGAACGTGGACGAAATCAGCACGGGCGAACCGCTCATGCTGACGGTCGGGACGGCGACGACGGTCGGTGCCGTCACCAGCGCGCGCGACGACGAGTGTGAAGTCTCGCTCAAGCGTCCCGTTTGCGCACCCGAAGGTGCCAAAATCGCCATCAACCGCCGTATCGGCGCTCGCTGGCGGCTCATCGGCATCGGGACGCTTACGACCGAGAACTGATGGTTCCCACCGTCGTCATGGATACCAGTGCCCTCATGATGCCCGTCGAATCCGGCGTCAGGGTGTTCGACGAACTCGACCGGCTATTGGGTCGGTTCGAGTGCGTCGCGCCCCGCGCCGTTCTCGACGAACTCGACGGCCTATCACAGGGCAACGGAAAGGAGGCAACCGCGGCGAGTGTGGGTGCCGACTTGGCGACGCGCTGTCGAACCATCGACCACGAGGAATCGTACGCGGACGACGCGTTGGTCGAACTCGGTCCCGAGTTCGACTTCGTTGTCACGAACGACGCACCCCTTCGGACGCGCCTGCTCGACGCTGGCGTACCGGTAATTCATATAAGGGGGAAGAACAAACTCGCAATCACTCAACCATAGCATGTACAAACGGGCCAGATTGAAGGACACGGTCGAAGTACCTCCCCAGTTCCTCGCGGACGTTACGCCGGAACTGGTGAAGCGGCTACTACAGGACAAACTCGAAGGACGGATGGACGAGGACGTTGGCAGCGTCGTCAGCGTCACCGAAGTGCACGACATCGGCGAGGGCGCAGTGTTGCCCAACCGCCCCGGCGTCTACTACGAAGCGGAGTTCGACGCGTTGACGTTCGACCCGCAGATGCAGGAAGTCGTCGACGGCGAAGTCGTCGAAGTCGTCAACTTCGGGGCGTTCGTCGGTATCGGACCGGTGGACGGCCTGCTCCACGTCTCCCAGATTTCGGACGAGTACCTCGCGTTCGACGAGGAGGGCCAAGCGCTCGCCTCCCGCGAGTCCAACCGCGCCCTCGGCGTCGGCGACTCGGTTCGAACGCGTATCGTCACGAAGAGCATCGACGAGCGCAACCCGCGCGAGAGCAAAATCGGTCTCACGGCAAAGCAGGTCGGCCTCGGAAAGCACGGCTGGCTGAAAGAAGACCGACAGAAACGCCACGCGACGACGGAGAGTGAATAACCATGGCAAGCAACCGACTCGCCTGCCGCGATTGTCACGCCGTCGTCGAAGCGGACGAGGAAATTTGTCCCATCTGCAACTCCACCAGCCTCACCGAGGACTGGAGCGGCTACGTCTCCATCGCCCACCCCGAGAAGAGCGAAATCGGGCAGGAGATGGAAGTCACGAAGCCGGGGAGCTACGCACTGAAAGTCAGATAGACTCGTGACCGAAACCGTCGTCTCGCTCCCGCGCGCGTTGCGCGGCGAGTTAAAGGAGCCACTCGGACCGATTTTCACCGACGCGGAGCGACTGCTCGAAACAGCCGAGACGCCCATCGTCGCGGTCGGCGACGTCGTTACCTATCACCTCGAATCGGCGGGCGTCACGCCGGACGTCGCGCTCGTCGATGGCATCACGAAACGCGAGCGCGTCGCCCCCGAAGTGCGCGAGGCGGTCAGCGACGACGCCCGACGCGTGACGGTCGAGAACCCGGCGGGCGTCCTCACGGACGACCTCCTCACGGCCCTTGTCGCGGCCATCGAGGCGGCCGACCCGACGGTCCTCGTCGTGGAGGGCGAGGAGGACCTCGCGGCGCTTCCCGCTGTTCTCGCGGTCCCGACGGGTGCGAGCGTCGTCTACGGGCAACCCGATGAAGGAATGGTGCTGGCGCGGGTTTCACCCGAGTTGCAGGCCGAGGTCGCCGACTTGTTGGCTCGAATGGACGGCGAGACGGAGCGACTGTTTTCGCTCGTCGGCTACGCGGACTGTCGCTAGCTAGCAAGCCGAAACGGTTTATGGGATGACTCTCACTATTGTATCACGATGGATGGGCGTGAAACTGACGAGGTGGTTGCGACCGAGTTCGCTCGGACGCTCCAGCAGTTAAAGCTGCAGGGGTGTAACCTCCTCCTGGTCGGTTCCGTCCCGGACGCCGTGCTGTCGGCGGCGAGCCGGAAACTGTTCGGCGACCCGGACGAGCGGCGGTTCCGGGTCGCGGTCCTGTCCGGGACGCCCAGAACGACGGTGTACGAACGGCTCCCGGAGGCGACGCTCGACGAAACTGCGACCGTTATTGCACACGACACGGACGCGATGCCGCCGCACGTTCGATCCCCGGTCGTTCACGTCGAGTCGGGTGTCCGCGAACTCACCTGCTCTATCTCGGAGGCGATAACGTCGTTCGACGTTCCGGGCGGTTTCCGACCGGGGGAACTTCGTTTCGGCCTCGACTCGCTGGCGTCGATGTTGACGCGTTACGACCCGACGCTCGTTCGGCAGTTCCTCGGCATCGTCGGCGGGCAAGTCCGCGGCGCGAACGGGATGGGACACTACGTCCTTCCGCGGCCGTACGACCACGAACTCGTGGATACCCTCGCGCCGCTGTTCGACGGAATCGTCGAGTACCGGGTTGATGCGGGGCGAGAGGAGCGGTGGCACTTTCCCAATCGGGACCTTCGCTCGCCGTGGCTCCCGCTGTGATTCCGTCGGTGGAATCGCCCACTTCGAAATCCTTTTACACGCTTCGGGGAGAAGAACACTATAACTGAGTGTTACACATGGAAGTCGAAATCCTCTCACAGGAGCAAAACCCAATGCTCCACCGGACTGAAGTGCGGTTCCAGATCGTTCACGACGAGGCAACGCCGTCGCGTCTCTCCGTCCGCGACAGCCTCGCGGCGAAACTCGACAAGAACGCCGACGAAGTGGTCGTTCACGAGATGAACACCAAGTTCGGCATGCGCAAGACCGTCGGCTACGCGAAGGTCTACGACAGCTCCGAACACGCCCGAGACATCGAGCAGGACTACATGCTCGAACGCAACAAGATCACGGCCGACTCCGAAGGCGAGGCGGAACCGGAAGCCGAGGAGGCTGAATAATGCCGCGACACGAACTCTACAACGACGACGGTACGACCGAGCGCGAGCAGTGCCCGCGCTGTGGCGACTCGTTCCTCGCGGACCACGGCGACCGGCTTCACTGCGGCAAGTGCAGCTACACCGAGTGGAAGTAAATGCGAATTCTCGGCGTCGAAGGGACCGCGTGGGCGGCCAGCGCGGCTCTCTTCGATTCTGAGACGGATGCAGTTTTTATCGAAACTGACGCCTATCAACCCGAGAGCGGTGGCATTCATCCGCGCGAAGCCGCGGAACACATGAGCGATGCGATTCCGCGCGTCATCGAGACGACGTTGAACGAGGCGGCCGGGGACATCGACGCCGATGACCGAAGCTCATCGAGCAAACGGGTGTCGCCCGTTGACGCCGTTGCCTTCTCGCGGGGACCGGGACTCGGCCCCTGTCTGCGCATCGTCGGGACGGCAGCGCGAGCCCTGTCGCAATCGTTGGACGTGCCGCTCGTCGGCGTGAATCACATGGTCGCCCACCTCGAAATCGGGCGGCAACGCTCGGGCTTCGACTCCCCGGTCTGTCTGAACGCGAGCGGTGCCAACGCCCACGTCTTGGGCTACCGAAACGGTCGGTACCGCGTCCTCGGCGAGACGATGGACACGGGCGTCGGCAACGCCATCGACAAGTTCACCCGCCACGTCGGGTGGTCCCATCCCGGCGGGCCGAAGGTCGAGCAAGCCGCGAAGGACGGCGAGTACATCGACCTGCCCTACGTCGTGAAGGGGATGGACTTCTCGTTTTCGGGCATCATGAGCGCGGCGAAGCAGGCCGTGGACGACGGCCACGCCGTCGAAGACGTCTGCTTCTCGCTGCAGGAGAACATCTTCGCCATGCTGACGGAGGTGGCCGAACGCGCCCTCTCGCTGACCGATCGGGACGAACTCGTCCTCGGCGGCGGCGTGGGGAACAACGCGCGCCTCCGCGAGATGCTCGCCGAGATGTGCGAGCAACGCGGCGCGGAATTCTACGCCCCGGAACCGCGCTTTTTGAGCGACAACGCCGGGATGATAGCCGTCCTCGGCGCGGAGATGCTGGCGGCGGGCGATACGATTCCGGTCGCGGACTCGGCCGTGGACTCGAACTTCCGCCCCGACCAGGTGTCCGTCACGTGGCGCGGGAGGGAAGCCGACGCCTTCCGTTCCGACGAGGCCGACGAGGTTCGCGGCGCGGAAGCGACGGTGGACATCGGCCCGGAGCGCGTGGCAAAGCGCCGGACGCCGAAATCTTACCGCCACCCGACGCTCGACGCGACGCTTCGAAAGGAGCGGACGACGCTCGAAGCGCGTCTCACCAGCGACGCGCGGCGTGCGGGCGTCCCGACGCCGGTCGTCTACGACGTCGACCTCGCGGAGTCGGCCATCGAGTTCGAGCACGTCGGCGACGCCGACCTCCGGAACGAACTCACCGCCGACCGGGTGCGCGACGTGGGTCGGCACCTCGGAACCCTTCACCGAAACGGCATCGTCCACGGCGACCCGACGACGCGGAACCTCCGCTGTTCCGCCGACCGCACCTACGTCATCGACTTCGGCTTGGGCTACTACTCGGACGACGTGGAGGACTACGCGATGGACCTGCACGTCTTCAGCCAGAGCCTCGCCGGAACCGCCGACGACGCCGCGGAACTCCAGCGCGCCTTCGAATCGGCCTACGAGGAGGCGGGCGACGATGCGGTGCTCGACCAACTGCGCGAAATCGAAGGCCGCGGTCGGTATCAGTAGCGCCGGTTTTCGCGCCGAAACTTCCCGCGTCTGATTTCCCTTCGCAATTACCGTCCCGTTGTGTCCGTCTTCATCGCTGTCTGCCTCGATTCTCTCCGTTGGCGAACGCACCGTAGCGTCCGCGCAACCCTTCCAATCCAATGCCCCAAATGCTATAATAGGTGCGGCCCATGTTTATCACATGTCCGACAAGGAAACCTCCGGCACGCTCTTCGGTGTCCCGTACAACTTCGAACGACCCAGCATGGGCCGAATGCTCTCGGCCTACTGGAAGCCCGGCGAGGGAATGTTGGTCGAAAAGCCGTTCGGCATCGGTTACACGCTCAACCTCGCCAACTGGCGCTCGTGGGTCATCCTCGCCGTCGCCGGACTCATGTTCTGGATGGAGAGCAACAAGGGCTCCGAGACGGAATCCGAAAACGAGCCCGTCGAAGTCATCGTCGACGACGACTGATTCGACGCTTCTTTTTCCCCGCGCGACTCTCTCTCGCGTATGATTCGGTTCGTCACCGGAAACGAGGGTAAGGTCCGCGAGGCGCGCGAGTATCTGAATGACGACGTTCGCCAAATCGACTACGACTACACGGAGGTGCAGAGCGACGACCTCGCCGAAATCGCGCTCCACGGCGCGCGCGAGGCGTTCGAGGAGACGGGCGGCGAGGAACCCATCGTCGTGGACGACGCGGGCCTGTTCATCGATGCCGTCGGCGGTTTCCCGGGACCCTACTCGGCCTACGTCGAGGACACGCTCGGCGTCGAGCGCGTCTGGCAACTCGCCGAGCGCGAGGAGAACCGCCGCGCGCACTTCCGCTGCGTCGTCGCCTACTACGACGGCGAGAACGCGGAGACCTTCTCCGGCGCGGTTCCGGGGACGCTCGTCGCGCCGCGCGGCGACGGCGGGTTCGGCTACGACCCCATCTTCGAACACGAGGGCAAGACGCTCGCCGAGATGAGCACGGAAGAGAAGAACGCCATCTCACACCGCGGGCGCGCGCTGGCGAAGTTCGCGGACTGGTTGGCAGAGCAGTAACGAACCCGTTCTCTTCCGGCCGACGTGAGCTATTCCCGAGCGTCTTCGTCCGGGCCGGGGTACTCTCCGCCCACTACCACGTCGTACAGGCTTTCGGGGTCGAACAGGGTCACGAACCCGTCGGGGCGCTTCACGCTGACCGGAATCCGGCCTTGGAGCGCGCTCCCGGTCTTCGCGCTCCGCAACGAATCGTCGTAGGAGAGGATGTGCGCCGCGTTTCCGGCGTGAGCGCTGGCGAGCGCGGGGTGGTCGCCGGGCGTCTGTTCGACGCGGATTCGGAGGTCCTCGATCCGTTCGCGCCAGTCGCTTGCGAGGTCGTCGTTCGCCAGTTCGCGGATGACGGCTTCGGCGTCGGAAAGGAGGTCGTCGCTGGCGACGAGTTCGACCCACGAGTGGCCGCGCACGATGTCCATCGCGTCGCGGGCGTCGCCGCCGACTAACACGTCCGCCGCCAACACGTCCGCATCGACCGCGAGGCGGGCGGGATGCGGGTCACTCATCGCGTCGCTCCGCGAGCGTTTCCCGAATCGTTTCGACGTCGGTTTCGGCCCCTGCCGCCCGCTCGAACAGTTCTCGCCACGTCATGATTCGACGTGAGGTCCCGAACGGGAAAACTGGTGTGGGTCCCTCCGTGATACTTCTCCGTCGAATCATATCGGATATCCTAATTCACGAGAAGCGGTGCCATACCGCAACGATTCGGCATAGCAGAAGTATTTTAACACTTCCACAGAATGATACCTTCATGGTACGGAACATATCGAAGTACACCGTCCTCGCCCTCGTGCAGGTACTGGTGTTACTCATTGCCCCCGTTGCGGCGACCGGACCGACTACCGGGCCGCAGTCCCCCCAGCAACGAACGCTCTCCAACAGTGCCGACCCCGCCGATTCCATCTACGTGATGGAGAACGGCGACGCGGTTCTCGCCTACAACAATTCGAATTCGGGGAACGGCACCATGGAGTTCGGAGCGAACGTGACGAGCGGTCTCGTTCACATCCTCGCCACCGACGAAACCGAGTCGGACATGGACGCCGCGGCGTCGCTCGTGATGACGCCGGACGGCTACAGCGGAAACGGGTCGCTCACCGCCAACCGCCCCGACTCGATTTCCGACCTCACGCTCGACGTCAACAGCAAGCAAAACGAGCAGACATCGACGGGCGACCTCTCGCTCGACGCGACGTTCGACAGCGGTTCCTCGCTGTCCATGCTCAACTCCGTGAACACCGAGGGTCACGTGACGGTCACCGCCGACTCGTTCAGCACGAAGGGGTCGGGAACGGTGTCCTCGGCCATGGCGGCGGGTGCCGACAAAAAACTGAAATACGACCTCCGCGAGACGGAGAACGGCTTCGTCCTGAAGGGCACCCAAAGCGGTGCGATTTCGCCGTACATGTCCAGTTCGTGGGACAGCCGTGAGAATGCGAAGGAACACTTGAAATCCCAGTACGCCTCCGTTGCGACGCAAAACGGCGGCTCCGCGACGGTGACCATCGACAGCTACGAGTACGACGAATCGGGCGTCAAGCCGACGCTCGACATCCAGTACCACGTCGAGTTCACCGGCCTCAAGGACGCCATCGCACAGTCCATCGCACAGAGCCTGAAGTCCTCACAGCAGGTTTCGCTCTCCGACGAGGAGATAGACTCCCTCTCCGAGGACATCAAGAAGATGCGGATCGACCACGTGACGTTCGGACTGAACCAGCACGACGGTACGATGAAGCTCAGCTGGGACGTCGAGGTAGATAACTACGATTCCGCCGCCCTCGCCGCGCTCGAAGTGGCGGGGAACACGAACGCGTCGTCGATGAACGGCCAGAACATCGACCGAATGAAAAAGACGCTCGAAGCACAGCAGGCGGCGAACCTCGAACAGACGGTCGAGTGGTCCGCCGAAGCGACCCACCCCTCCTCGGAAACGACCACCGTGACGGCCGAGGTCCACTACGACAGCAAGAACTGGAAGGCGTACGTTCAGGAGCTGAAGGACCGTGACATCGAACTGGGACGCTCGTCGGTGACGCTCCACGCCGAGTCGAACGGCGACGAGGTGACCGCGCGCGGCTCCGTCGAGATGAAACAGAAGGAGATGCTCTCGAAGGTGACCGACTCGATGCTCTCCTCGTTCGGGTCCTCGAAAGCGACCTCTGGCGGGTCCTCGAAAGCGACCTCCGGCGGGTCGGAACTGGTGAAGGCGTTCCGAAGTAGCGACTTCCAGTCCGCTCGCATGGACGTGGACGTCGAGTCCGGGACCGTCACCCTCGAAGGTGGCGCGAAGTTCGACAACATGACCGCCTTCGCGGACGTGCTCGGCGACTCCTACGGCGACACGGAGGTCGCCAGCATCGTCGGTCGGACGAACAACGACACGACGACGACCTACGTCCGCGTGACGGGTCTCGTCGGTGAGAACGCCACGAAGGAAGACGTTCGCGCGCTCGCCGTCGCCAACGCCGACACCGAGATTCACATGGCTGGCGAGTGGGACCGCGAGTTCCCCTCGATGGACACCGAAGACGCCGCGACGTATCTCGGCGTGCAGCAGGCGAACGGAAAGGAAACGAAGTCCGCGAGCGAATCCGGTCAGCCCGGTTTCGGCGTCGGAATTGCAGTCGTCGCCCTCGCCGGTGCGGCGCTGCTCGCGCGCCGCGACTGATTCGACTCCCGACTGAACGAAACTACGTCCGCTTTTTCCGGCCGCTTGCGACCCACGTTCCCTCGTTGCTACGGATTCGTATCTTCGAGTTCGAGTAGCTGGCTCGCACGCGGTCACCGACTTGCGCCCGATTGAAATCGTCGCGTCCCGTCGGCGCGGTGTAGCACCCGACCGAATCCGAACCGCTCGACCAGTCCGGGCTACACACGCCCACGACGTAGCCGAGGCTCTCGTACTCGTCGCGCAAGCGGTCGTCGAACGTCTCCGAAATCCGCAATCGCTTCGGGTCGGGGAACCGCTGGACCCACCGTTCGGCGACGCTGACGACGGGGTCGTCGGCCAACTCGCTCAACTCCACGCTGACGACCGTCTCGTCGCGTAATCCCCCGTTCTGCCGCCGCGTTCCCGTTATTTGCTTCTTCTCGACGTAGCCGCCGACGGCGGCGAGCGCGGAACAGCCAGCGAGAGCCCCACCGGCGGCGCACGCCGAGATGGTTGTTAACACGTCTCGCCTCGAAGGCATACGAATACCTCGACCGTCGACAACTAATAAATTATGTCAGCTTGTACCATGGGTTCGGGCACAACCGAACGCACGAAATAAAATCGGGTATCCTCAGGCCGACGCGTTGCCGAGGACGTTCGTTCGCACCGTCTTCCGGTAGTTGAGCGAGTCGAGAGCGATTCGCTGCGTGTGGCCGCGATATTCGACGACGACGTAGTAGCTGACTTCGAGCGTACTCTCCTCGCCGCGGCGGAGGTGGGTTTTCCACCACGGGCCGAGTTTCGCGTTGTCGAGCGCCACCGTGTCCTGAATCGTCGTCTCGCTGTGCGGACTGATTTCGACGTTCTTCGCCGTCGATTCGTCCGAGAGGACGATGCCGTTCATCGTTATCCGGGAGCCGATTTCGACGACGCGAACGGACTCGCTCCGGTCGTTTTTCACCGTCGCCGACGCCTCGATGGGCGTTTCGTCCATCGTCGCGTGGCCCCAGTCCGCCCGTATGTCCTCGATGCGTCCGATCGGTCGTCCCGCGACCGAGAACGTCTGACTCGACTCCGAGTCAACCGGCCCGAGCATGTCAGTTCGGATGGTTCCGCGGTCGGCCTTCCCGCCGACGGGGAGGCGGGCGAATCCGGCATCGACCGTCACGTCGCGCTCGACCACGCGGTCGGTCTTCTCGCCGTTATTGACGTGGGTGGCCCACCACCGTTGTATCTTCTCGTCTGTGATCTCTCCGGTGAGATTGATATCGGTCTTCCCCGGTCCGATATCCCGGGTCGTCTTACCGTCGACCAGCGGCACGTCGTTCATCAGCACGCGGTATTTCGCATCGACCGAAAGGTGTTCGGCGAACACCGACCCCGGTTCGTTCGGGTTGGTCACGGTCGCGTGGGTTCGAACGCCGGTGTTCCCCTCGTCGGGGACGACCCACTCGCTTTGAACCGACTGGAGTTCCGGCGGGGCGAACGACTGCGCTTCGTTCCGTGGCACGACCTTCGTCGTCGTCTTGCCGCCGCCGAGCACGTCGGTCGTGAACACGATGCGCTTGCTCATGAACGGGAGTCCGACCTTCCGAGTCGTCCCGTTCTCGTGGACGACCGCGTAGAACTGCACGTCCATCGTCGTCTTCTCGCCGTGCTCGATGTGGCTCTGCCACCACTCCGGTAGCTTGCCGTTGTCGAACGTCGAATCGATGCCGAACGAGGTCGTCCGGCCGGGTTCGACGTGCACTTCGCCGTCGGTCGTTCCGTCGGCGACGGTCACGTTGTTCATCGTGATGGTGTAGCCGAGTTCCGAGAAGACGACCTCGCCGCTGGTCGGATTCTCGACGGTCGCGTTGACGTTCAGGGGCGTCGTCTCCGTCGTCGCGTGCCCCCACGACGCTTCCGTCTTCGTGACCCGAAGGATTTCCCGATTTCCGGCGGTCATCGTCCGCGCTTTGCTACTGTCGAACGCGCTCAGCAGGTCGGTTTCGAAGGCTCGCTTCTCCGCGGGCAGGTCCTTCGAGAACATGGGGACGCTGATGGACGGTCGGATGCTGACCGTCGTCTTCTCGCCGTTGTTGATGTGGCTCGCCCACCACGCCGGTATCTTTCGATTGTCCATGCGGGTCGTCATCGAAACCGTCGATTTTCCGGATGGCAGGCCGAGGTTCTCGACCGTTCCCGTGGCGACCGTCACCTCGTTCATCCCGACTTCGTAATCGAGGTCCGCCACCTTCGGTACGCCGACCGAACTGGGGTTGTTCACCGCGATGTCCGTTCGGATTTCCGTCGTTTTGGCGGTGACGGCGCCCCAGTCGGTCTGGACGTTCTCGACGGTCGGTTGGCCGACCGTCACGATTCCGGACGTGAGCGCGACGCCGACCCCGCCCGCCGTCACGACGAAGAGGGTCAACACGGCCACGACCAGTTTTCCGATGAGGCTACGAACCGCCATCGTCGTTCACTTTCCGTGATGTATCTTTTGATATACAGTTCATTATGGGGTCAATTCGAACCCACCACCAAGTAAGTTTACCTGTAACTATCCACAGGAGGCGAAACTGTTGTCCTTATCCACTCATTTATCTGTCTGTTTGTTCTCTGACTCTCCCTCCGGAAACTGTCGTCACACGTACCGAATCGCCCGGCGTGAAACCTCGCTTCGCGGTCAGCGCTCGGCGGCGCGGACGAGTTCGACGACTTCCGCCCGAACCTCCTCGGAGGCGGGGCGATGCGGACGTCGCGGCTCCCCGGCGGGTGCTCCGCGTTCGCGCATCGCCGCCTTGGCTCCGGGGACGCCGTGTTCGCTCGTGACCGCCCGATTCAACTCGACGAGACTGGCGTTCAACCGCCGCGCCTGTCCGTCGTGACCGCCTCGGTGAAGCCGGTAGATTTCGCTGGCACGCTCGGGTGCGACGTTCGCCAATGCGAGGACGCCGCCGTCGGCACCGGCGTCGAGTCCGGCGGCGTAGACGCTCCCGCTCCCGACGAGGAGGTCGAAATCGTCGTCCTCCGTGCGAGCGCGTTCCCGCTGGAGTCGAGTCAGGTTCCCGCTCGAATCCTTCATCCCGGCGACGTTCTCGTGTCCGGCGAGTTCGCCGACTGATTCGGGCGACAGGAAGACGTTGGTGTACGCCGGAACGCTGTAGAGGTATACGGGGAGCGGACTCTCGTTGGCCATCGAGCGATAGTACTCGACCATCGTGTCCTCGTCGTGGCCGTAGTAAAACGGCGTGACGACGAGCGCGGCGTCGGCACCCGCTTCCGCCGCGAGGGTCGTCTGGCGGAGCGTTTCGCGGAATCCGGGGTGGCCGGTTCCGGCGAGAACCGGCACGTCGGCCTCTTCCGCGACGATTTCGACCACGCGAGCGCGTTCCTCGACGCTCATCAGTTCGGCCTCGCTGTTCGACCCGCAGGGGACGATGAAATCGACGCCCCGTTCTTCGACCCACGCGACGAGTTCCCGGAGGTCGTCCTCTTGCAGGGCACCCTCCCCGTCGAACGGCGTCAACAGTGGCACACCAGTTCCGTGCATGGCTATCACCTCTCGCGGCGACCGTATGAATTCGAGGGTCGCGGTAGAGGCATACGGCCGTCTGACGCGGTTTTAAGTTATCACCGAACCCATCCGCGAACGGGCGCGCACAACACCCTCTCTCCCATCCTCCCACTCCGCGCGCCCGGCACACACCACCCACACCCACCCTGCACCCCGCTCTCCCACACCCTCCGCTCGGCACTCCCCCCTTTCGTCCGACGCGATGTTTCCCGTCGTAGGCAGTACCTTCGCCGTCGTAGCCGCGTCCTGATTGGGGCAAATGGTTCCTGTCCCCCGGACAAACGGCACATAACAAAGAGGTGTCCGGCCATTCGTACAGTTGCGCCCGACGGCTCGGGCGCGAAGCGTGTCGCAGTCTCGCGGTGGGTCTCCCGGCGGGGCCGGGGGCTCTGGCGACGGGTTGGCTTCCCGTTACAGTGTCACCAACCCCCCCACGAAAGTTCTCGTCCCGGACGACCCTAGAACCCCGCGCTGCCCAATCGTTTTTCGCTTCGTTGATAATTTCCCGCCGAGCGGTGTCGCCGTGGATGGCGGGTCACCGATGGTCGCGTCTCTTCCGCTCGGATAGGTCCGCTCCTCGGACAGTCACGCTGCTCGAAAACGGATACGTCGAACGTCCCTCAAGCGGTCGCCTGCAGCCGTTCGCGCACGTCCGGGAGCGCGTCCCGGGCGGCGATGAGCGCCACGCGGTCACCGCCTTCGATTTTGGTTCCCGGTAGCGGAATCGTCATCCGCTCTCGGTCACGGCCATGGGCGTAAATCCGTGCGTCGGTCGGCAACTCCACGGCGTGCACCCGCGTTCCGACGAGCGGCGATTCGCTCGGAATCGTCATCGTCGTCAACTGTAGGTTCTCGGTCAGGTCGGCGATGACGTCGAAGTCGCCGCCGAGCAGCGCCGTTTTCGCACCCGCCGCTCCGAGGCGCTCGGGGTATATCACTTCGTCCACGTCGTCCGCGTACTTGTGATAGATGTCCTCCCGGTAGTCCTCGTCGATGCGCATGACGGTCCGACAGCCGTGGTGTTTGCCGACCATACAGGCCGCGAAGTTGACGTTCAGGTCCCCCGTCAACCCCGCGATGGCGTCCGCGGTATCGAGACCCGCGTCCACCAGAGCGTCTTCTTTCACCCCGTCTCCCTCCGTGACGGTGAATCCCTTGTCACGCGCCCGTTCCACCCTGTCCGGGTCGTCGTCGACGATAACGACTTCGTGCCCTTCTTCGGTCAGAACCCGGGCGGTTCGGAGTCCCACGCGACCGGACCCGACGATAATAAATTGCATGGGAATGAATGGCACGGCAGGGGCAAAAACGTTGGTGTCAGAGATGTGAATAGAGGGGTTCTCTAGGAGTGAAAGCAACTGCTAACGAACTGAATTCGAAGAAAGCCTAGGCCGGGATTTGAACCCGGGCTCTCGTCCTTACCAAGGACGCGCTTTACCGCTAAGCTACCCAGGCGCGGGTATTAATTTCTACACGCCGAACCGGGTTTAGGCGTTTCGATTCGCGTCAGGGGTCGGTGGCCGACGAGGTGGTTTCGTCGCGCCAGTTCGGCCGTCGTCCCGACAGTTTCGTCAGTATGTCCACTGCCTCGTCGAAGAGCATCTCCGTCGAGTCGCGGTTGGCGACCGAGGTGGCGAGTCGCTCCGCGTACCGGCGGATACCCGTCGGGACTTCGCCGCCGGTCGCCGTCGTTCCGGCGACGATTGCGAGTTCGAACACGTCGGTTTCGAGTGCGTGGTCGTCACGGCGTTCGGTCTGGTCCCGGCCGAACGATTTGACGGTTCGAACCGCCGTGTCGGCCGCCTCCGTCCGGGCCAGCAGCGAAAATCCGCGCGAAACCATCACGTCCGCGGCCAAGATGGCGACGTTGCTCTCCGTGTATGGCTGTTCGCCGTCCCACGGCTCGTCGCGTGCGAGCGTCCGCGTGAGTCCCAATCCTTCGTAGATGAGTTGTACTCCGGCGGCGCGACTTTCGACCTCGCCGGTGCTGGCACCGCTCTCGACTGCTCGCGCGCTCAGTAGCGTCAACACCCCCGGGACGACCGTCGATGACTCCAGTAGTCCGTCGATGTGGTCGCGGAGATGCGCTGGCGTGATGTCTCCGATAGCCTCGCGCGCAGCTCCGCGCGCCCGGACGGCCTCTTCCATTGTCGGGTCTTACGACGGAATCGCCAAAGACCTTTGGAAAGCGTCTCCAACGTGATGGTATGATTCGCGTCACGGACGACCCGAAAATTAGAATCGTTACCATCGACCGCCCGGAACGGCGGAACGCGCTCACCCTCGACGGGTTGGATGCTCTCTCCGAGGCGGTCCGGGAAGCGACGCAACCGGTCGTCTACCTCCGTGGCGCGGGTACGGCCTTCTGCGCGGGCGCCGACCTCGACGTGGTGGCCGGATTGGACGACGAATCGGCGACGGAACTCGCTACCAGTGGACAACGCGTGGCGAACGACATCGAAGACGCAGAAAGCGTCGTCGTCGCCGGTATCGACGGCGCGGCACGCGGCGGCGGCGTCGAACTCGCGTTGGCCTGTGACGTGCGGGTCGCTACCCCCGACGCGACGTTCGCCGAACCGGGCGTTCGCCTCGGCATCTTCGGCGCGTGGGGCGGTACGACCCGCCTCCCGGAAATCGTTGGAATGGGCGACGCGCTCGACCTCGCGCTCACCGGCCGCGTCGTGACCGCCGAGGACGCCCATCGGATGGGCCTCGTCTCCCGCGTCGTAGCGCAACCGCGGAAGGTGGCCGACCGTCTCGCCGCGAACGATCCGGACGCGCTCCGCGTCATCAAAGGTCGCGTCCGCGACCGGTCGTCCACGGACGTTCAACTCGCCCGCGAAGCCGAGTCGTTCGGCGAGCTCGTCGCGGCGAACGCGGACGATATCGCGGCGCGGCGCGAGTAGCGGAAGAGCGGGTCTACACAGAGTCTACAGCGGGTCCGGCGCTGGCGGGACGCCGCGTTTGTGCTCGCTTCGGTCGTACATCTCGCCGATGCGTCGAACGTCGTCCGCCGTCGCGCCCTCGACCTGTCGCGCGGTCGCCGAAACCGACAGCGGTCCGTCAACGTGCAGCGCCAGAATCGCGTCGAGCGTGTCGTAGTCGATGCCCAGTTCCTCCTCGTCGGTCTGTCCCGCCCACAGCCCCGCTGTCGCTTCCTTTTCGGCGAGTTCGTCCGGCGCGCCGACGTGCTTGGCGAGTTGGCGCACCTGTTGCTTGTAGAGGTTGCCGATGGGGTGACAGTCAACCGCGCCGTCGCCGTACTTCGTGAAGTAGCCCACCAGCGCCTCGGTTCGGTTGCCGGTTCCGAGGACGACCGACCCCTCGTGGTTGGCGACGAGGTAGTTCATCACCGCGCGGGTTCGGGCGCGGGCGTTGCCGACCGCCATGTGGTCGCCCTCGGCTTCCGAGTAGGCGTCGAGGAACGAATCCACGATGGGGTTGATTTCGAACACGTCGTAGGAGATTCCGAGTTCCGACGCGACCCATTCGGCGTCGCTCATGTTGTCCTCCCGACTCACCGCGCCGGGCATGACGAGTCCGTGGAGGTTCTCCGTTCCCAGCGCCTCCGCCGCGAGGTAGGCCGTCAACGTGCTGTCGATACCGCCCGACAGGCCGAGGACCGCCGTCTCGGTTCCCGCGTCCGCCACCGTCTCGCGGATGAACGATACGATGTGGTCGCGGCGTGCGTCGAGTTCCTCGTCCGACAGTTCGAGGTCTATCATGTATGGCCGTAGGAACGCGGGCGACTAAAACCTCTCCTCCGTGTCGTATTTCTGGACGAACGTCCGAAACGCTACGTTGAAGTGAGTGCGGAATGAAGTAGGTGGTACAGAACTTCGCTCTCGTCCGGCTGAACCTATTTTGGGTTCGAGCGCACCGGTGGCGAGCAAATCCTTCGGATTTGCGAGTCACGGTGTGAATGCAATGAGCACCGGTGGTCTAGTGGCAGGACATAAGCTTCCCAAGCTTATAGCCCGGGTTCAACTCCCGGTCGGTGCATTCTGCGAGGAACGAACGTGACGAGCGGATGCGCTCACGGGCGTTCCATCTCACTCTTCTACACGTCGTCGATTTCGAATCGCACGCCGTTGTTCGCTCCGTCCGTCACCGAAATCGACCAGCCGTGGGCGTCGATGACCTCCCGGACGGTGCCGAGTCTCGTGTCGTCGTCGGTGCCGTCGGGGTGAAACACCTGTCCCTGTTCGTCGGTGGAGAACTCGTGGCCGTCGTCCTCGAAGTAGAACCCGGGGCGGTCGGGGAGCGCGCCGACGCGAATCGTCGCACCGGTGTCGGCGTGTTCGACCGTGTTTCGAATCAGGTTTTCGAAGGCCCGTTGGAGGTGGCTGTGGCTCCCCACGACGGGTTCGAGTCCGTCCTCGACCTCCAACGTTATAGTGTCGTTCGCGGTGGTCACCCACGCGTCCACGACGACGTGTTCGAGGTCCACCGCGGTGGCGTCGATGTCGTTCGCTTCGGCGTCGGTGAGCGAACGCGCGTCGTCGATGAGTGCCTCGATTCGGTCGAGCGCGTCCTCGATGCCGTCGAGGTGCTCGGTGTCGTGTTCCTTGCGGGCGAACTCGACGTACGCTTGCGCGACGTGTATCGGGGTCCGGAGGTCGTGGGTGACGGTGGTTTCGAACTCCGCAAGGCGGTTTCTCCGTCGGGTGAGTTCCGCCTCGCGGCGGTCGCGTTCCACTTCGTCGCCGATCCACTTCCCGATGAGCTCGACGAGCGTGATTTCCCACTGGGTGAACTCCTCGATGCGGTTCTGATTGTCGTAAAAGCAGACGGTGCCGTACACGTCGTCGTCGATAACGACCGGCGTTCCGATGTAGCAGCGGACGCCCATGTCGGTGAACCCGGCGCGGGACGTCATTTCCGGGGCTTCGGCGGCGATGTCGGCGAGGGCGACCGTTTGCCCGGTGTCGATGGTACGCTGACAGTTCGTCTCCGCCACGGGAACGACGTCTCCCGCTTCCGTCTCGTCCGTCGGGTCGTGGACGAATTCGAAGACGTACTCCTCCCCATCGACGGCGGAGAGGGCACAGAACTCCGTTCCGAGGACGTCGCGGCCGATTTCCAACAGCGCTCCGACCTTCCGTTCGAACGATCGTCCCGTGTCCGTGATGACGCGGTAGATGTCGGTCAGAACGGGGTCGTCCCGCTTCGAATCCGCTTCGAGTCCCGCGTGCTCGGTTCGCTTGTCCTTGTCCATGTTCCGGTGTCTCCGTCTGGTCGGTCGCTTGCGACCATCGTGCGGACCGACGGACTCGGTGCCGGTCGATGAATCGGTCCGGTCTCCGTTATGACCTCGTTCCCAGTATCACAATTTAAATATGATTGTTGAATTCTCTGTTCGGTCGTTTACATTCAACCGTCATAAAAGCACTCGCTTCGACCCGTACCGCTCTTCTGAGCCGTCAAAAACAGCGTTCGAAGGCGTCGTCGTGTCGAACGGCGAGCAGTTCCTCCGTCTCGTCGTCCCCGAATTTCATGGGTCGTCGCCACCACGGACCCTTTCCCGAATCGCTCGACAGTTGGGTTACGATTCGGTTCGCCGTCACTCCCGCTTCGGGGCTGCTCAACGGAACCGCCGTCTCGTAGAGTTCCGACCCGTCTTCGCGCCCCGCCACCAACACCTTCGCGTCGAACTCCTCGCGCTTCAGGTGGGCGTTGTTCTCGAACGTCGCCCGCGTCTCCGCCGGAAGTTCCGCGAACTCCGCGCCGGAAATCGGGTCGCGCGCCAGTCGAAACTGGCCGATGATGTACGTCCCCCACTCCGGTGCGATCCACTCGCGCTTTGGTTCCCCGGCCGTCGAGAGCGTCGCGTAGAAGAAGACGTAATCGCCCGCGGTCAGCGACAGCAGCGGTCGGGCCTTCACGCCGAAGGGGTCCCCGTAGGTGTAGCGTTCACAGCAGGGGTACTCCGCGAACTCCGGGTCGAGGTGAACGGGGAGTTCCCCCGCTCCGCTCGGCAGTTCGACGGTGGTGTCGAGGTCGGCGTACGTCGGAACGGAGCGAGCGGTCGGCTCCGATTCCGGTATCGGGAGGTACTCGAACCGCCCGTCCGGGAATATCGGGCCGCGGACGCCGGGTTGGTTCGTGTTAGCGGCGACGTTGATGGCGACGGCGCGAGGCATAGCTCACGGTGGGTGCGCGGCCGGGAAAAGCGTGACTACCACACGCCGAGCGGGCCGATACACTCCCGGCAGAACGTGTACTCGGTACCGTTTTCCGTACCGCAGTGTGGACAGACGCGTCTGTCCGAGTCACTTTCGTTGAACTCCTCGAGGATGCTCTCCCGATGGATGTCGTCGGGAACCCGCCCGTCCGGTCCGGATGGTGTGGACGCGAACAGCGGTGAATCGTCCTCACTCCGGAGATACCGGTAGATGAGGAGCTGTAGGCCTACGAACAGGACGACGTACAGGATTATCCACCCCCAGACGTTCATGGGATACCATGACATACGTCGCCATGCTACTTGGTAGCTTCGCACGACAGGATTCAGAAGTGTTTTCGAACTGAACGAACTGCGGCGGTTACGCCGGCTGAAGTTTGAGAATGCGGTCGTCCTGCGGTGCCGGGTTCGACGCGCGCCCGTCTTGGTTGCTCGTCATGACGTACAAGTCCCCGTTCGGTCCGGTGAAGGTGGTCCGGAGGCGGCCGTACTCCCCGTCGAGGAGTCGCTCCTGTTCGACCACGTTCCGCCCGTCGATTCGTACCCGGTGAAGGTGCGTATCGACGAGCGACCCGAAGAAGAAGTCGCCCTTCCACTGTGATATCGGACCGTCGTAAAACGTCGCTCCGCCGGGCGCGATGGTCGGCGTGTAGGTCGCAATCGGATTCGCGTACTCGTCTCTCTTCCCGGTCACGTCGGGCCACCCGTAGTTGTTCCCCGCTTCGAGGACGTTGATTTCGTCGTTCACGTCGGGACCGTGTTCCGTGCTATATAGGGTTCCCTCGTCGAACGCCAACCCTTGCGGATTTCGATGGCCGTAGGTGAACACCTCGTTGTCGAACGGATTCTCCGGGTGCGGTCGTCCGTCCAACGTCAGCCTGAGGACCTTCCCGGCCAACGAGTCCGCGTCCTGTGCCAGCTGTCTGTCCGACGCGTCTCCGGTGGTGACGAACAGTGCGTCGTCGTGAATCAACAGTCGTCCACCGTCGTGGTTGGACGCCGCCGGAATTCCATCGAGCACGACCGTCTCCCGTTCGAATCCGTCGCTGACGCGGTGGCGGACGACCCGGTTTTGGAGCGTTCCTCCGGACTCGTAGGTCTGGTAGGTGTACGCCAGATTCTCGTTTTTCGGGTGGAACGCGAGGCCGAGTAATCCACCTTCGCCGACGTGTGCGATTCGGTTCGTCATGTCGGCGATTATCTCGTGGTTGTTGTCCCGAATCCGACGAATCCGTCCCGGCCGCTCGGTGAAATAGAGGTCGCCGTTCGTCGAGAACGCGGCACCCCACGGCACTTCGAGGTTCATGGCGACCGTCTTCACACGCACCCCCCGTTCCCCGTTCGTGGTCGTCGCTCCCGTGGACCGGCCAGGGGAGTCAATACACCCGGCGAGTCCCGTGATACCGAGTGCCATCGATTGGAGGTACGTGCGGCGTCGCATACCTCACATGACGGATTGACAGGAGAAAAGCGATACGGGTTACTCCGACGAATCGAGGGGTCGCTGGAACTCGTCGAACGGTTCGAAGTCCTCCGGGAGTTCGTAGTCGATACGCCGCGACTCCTTTTCCGTCGGCGGAACGTCGTCCAACGGAGCGGCCTCGTCCTCCCATCCCGGCTTGATTTTGATGCTCTTTGCGGGGGTGCCGACGGCGATGTGATGGGCGGGAATATCGCTCTGGACGACGGACCGCGCCCCGACGACGGCATCTTCGCCGACCTTCATCCCGGCGCGCACCATCGCGTCGTAGGTCACACGCGCGTCGTCTTCGATTATCGTGTGGAAGTTCGTCACGTCCGTCTGGTCCACGATGTCGTGGTCGTGGCTGTAGATGTGCACGTTGTCGCTGATAGAACAGCGGTTCCCGATGGTCAACTTCCCGCGGTCGTCGAGGTGCACGTCGTCGTGGATGACCGTGTTGTCGCCGACGGAGATGTTGTGGCCGTAGGTCATCGTGACGCCCTTGAAGATTCGGAGGTTGTCGCCCGCCTCCTCGAAGAGGTGGTTGGCGAGCATCTCGCGGAATCGGAGGGCGAACTCGACGTTATCGGCCATCGGCGTCGCGTCGAACTGCCGCCAGAGCCACTGGAGGTGTTTGGACGTGCGGAACTTCTCCTCGTCCTTCTCGGCGTAGTATTCGCTCTCCAGCGTCGAGTTACAGGGGTCGTAGCTCTGGAGGCGCACGCGTTCGGCGTTCGACACCGGTTCGCCGTTCTGCCACGATTCGTAGGCGTCCCGGTCGCCGTGCAGGTCGATGAGCACCTCCTTTACCACCCTGCACGTGTCCTCGTCACTTGCGAGTCGTTCGTCCACTTCGTCGATGAACCCGCGTACGCCCGCCTCAGCGGACTCCGGGAGCGTGACGTGTCGCTTTGTCATAGGCTTATTTCACTCTCGATTTTCTTATCGCTTAATAACCCACCCGTGGGGAAGGGGGTTTTGGTTGCGGCGGCGAGTGCCCGCTCTTCGAATTTTCGATACGAACCGTGATTCGAAGGACGGTATCGAGTTCTTTGTGGCCCATCTCCGTCGCTCGGAACGTGGACCCATTCGTTCTCGCCCAACCTTCACACCTCGACCGACGAACCGTTGACCGCCACCTTTCGGCTGAACTGGCGGGACGAACGTCAGTCGCCGGGCATCGACGTCGAGTCGGTGTAAAACGAAACCGGCGGTTCGCCCGCTTACGCCAGGAAGACGTGTCGCGGTCGGTCGGCCAGAACGTCACGACCCCAGCTAACCGTGTTCCTGAAGTCGTCGCTTCGGAAGAAGTCCATCGCGTCGTCCTTCGAGCGCCACTGGCTGGCGATGAACATGTCGTTTTCGTCCTCGTAGTTCGACAGCAGTTCGGAGTCGAAATGGCCGTCCATCTCGGCGAGCACTTCGCCGACGGTTCCGAACTTCTCGACGAAATCCTCGCGGTGTTCGGGCTTGACGGTGTAGAACATGCCCATCGTGCCGAAGCCGCTCTCCTCGCCCGCGCGAGCGACGACTCCGGGGAGGTCGGCCAGGAAGCCGCCCGCCGTCTCGGCCGCGCTCTGGGTGTCCCAGATGCTCACGACCGCGGCGCGCTCGTCGCCCTCGTACACCGCCGTTTTGACGTGCGTGTCGTAGTGGTCGAAGTTCTTCCGGAGGCCGTCGACCTCCTCGAACAGTTCGTCCGCGTCGGCTTCGGAGTACAGCACGATGGAGTACACGTCCTCGCCGTGCGGCTGTCCGGCGTAGATGTCGAGGTCTTGGAGTTCGCCGCGGATGCCTTCGGCCTCCTCCTCATCCGTTCCGTGTGGGCTGTCCGCCCCGTCGTCACCGTGTCCGTGGCTTTCGCCGTCTTCGGCGTGTCCGTGTTCATGTTCGGTGTCCCCGTGACCGTGCTCGTGTCCGGCGCCCCCGTGTGCGCCACCGTGGGGGTGTGCGTCCTCGGGCGTCGGGATTTCTTCGCCCGCCATGAACGCGGGGAGGTCCTCCGGCGGGAAGCGCCGTCCGAAGGAGAACGACCCGAACTCCGCGAAGCGGGAACTCGCCTCGTCGAAGCGCATCTCGTACAGGATGTCCTTGATGTGCGTCGGGTCGTTGCTGAACAGGTCCACGCCCCACTCGTACTCCTCCATCCCGATGCTTCCGGTGATGATCTGGGTGACCTTTCCGGCGTAGGTTTTCCCGATTTCGCCGTGACTCGCCATCATCTCCGCGCGCTCGTCGTACGGCGTGTCGTACCAGTTCGCCTCCGGCAGGCGGCGCTTGCTCATCGGGTAGAAACAGACGAACTCCGCGTCCGGGATATCGGGATAGAGTTTGCTCGCCACGTAGCGGGCCATGCCGGTGTCTTCGATGTCCTCGGGCGCTTTCACCATCTCGTCGGAAGTGTAGCTCCCGACCTCGGTGACGGAGGTGTAGGAGTCGGTCCGCTCGGTGAAGTCCGCGAACTCGGTCCGCTCGAAGGCCCGTTCCGCCGTGTCGAGGGCCGCGACGGTCGGACGGAAGTGGAGTATCAGCAGGTCCGCCTCGTGGCCCATGATGCTGAACACGGCCGAGGAACCGTCCTCCGCGTCGGTGACGCTTTCGCGCGCTTGGAGAAACTCGACGCCATCCGCGAGTGCGGCTTCCCGGGTTCGCTCCGGTGCGTCTCGCCACGCGTCCCAGTCGATGGTTCGGAAGTCGTGAAGCGCATACCATCCTTCGCGGGTCGGTGGTACCTGTTTCGGCATACGTGGAGGTTGGGAGCCACCGGACAAGGAACTTTTGAGTTTGGGCCGTCCACAGTTCCGACCGTTGATAGTACTCCGGTAGCGGTCGCCCCGACCGAAAGCCTTTCAAAATCACGACTTAAATCCCCACCCGATGCGGAAAAGTGGCCCGCCGAAAGGCCTGATATCGTACCTCGTGCTCGAACTTCTAGACGAAAAACCACGGTACGGGTACGAGATACTGAAAGAAATACGCGAGATAAGCGGCGGCCACTGGGAACCGTCCTACGGGTCGGTGTATCCCATTCTCTACAAGTTCGAAGACAAGGGATGGACCGAACGAATCGAGCGTGAGGACGAATCGGACCGGAAATATTTCAAGCTGACCGACGAGGGACGCGACGAACTCGACGAGAAGCGCAAGGAAAGCGGAACGAAAGCCCGCGAGTTCGCCGACGTCATTCTCGGCTTCTATCACGTCTACGTCTCCTTTGCGACCGACGACCGGTTCGAAGTCGAAAGTCCCGAGGGGGAATGGCAGTTCGACGAGACCTTCAGTTCGTGGATTGTCGAGCAGATAATCCGCCACCACGAGCGCGACTTCGGCGACTTCGAGCGCATCCCCGACACGCCCGAGGACTTCTACGAGCGGATGGGCCTCGAAGACTGACCGGTCGGCGATTCGACGCTCGCCGCTCTCGTTTCTTTTCGTTCGTGTTTTTCGCCGCTCTCGTCGCTTCTTGTCACCGACCGCCCTTCAGTCCGCGTGACTGCTGTCCGTCGATTTTTCGCCGCCGTCGATTGTCGGCGGCGTCTCCCCGAAGTACGACTGCAGTGCACCTTTCACGCCGAAGTAGACGGACGTGACGAGGATGAACCAGCCCCCGAACACGAATCCGAGCAGTTCCAGTAGCGACATGTCATCCTCAAGCGCGACGGGAACGGTAAATCCGACGATTGTCGCGCGGGTGAGAACGATCGAACGACGGAAAATTGACCCGACGGAAACAGGGACGAGAACAGACGGAAAACGGCGGACAAAAGAACCTGACTCGTCGGCGAATGTGCGATTAGCCCGACAGCAGGCGCGGCCCGAACACCATGAGGATGAGGCTGGCGAGCATGACCAGTCCGACCGTCGTCGTTATCATCGTGGTCACCTGCCGTCCCTGTTTCGTCGGGAGGCGCGAGACGATGGCTTCGGCACCCATGCGGAGGATGTGTCCGCCGTCGAGCGGGAACGCCGGGATGCAGTTGAAGAAGCCGAGGTTGAGATTTATCCACCCCGTCCAGAACAGCACGTTCGCCAGCAGGAAGGTGCCGCCGCCGAGGGCCGACAGCGGTCCCTGCACGACGTAGAAGTTGCTGTTCCAACCGACGAAGCCAGCGAAGTTGTAGCCGACCGGCATCGAGAGGCTCGCGAACGGGAGCAACAGCGTGCCCGCGATACCGAGCAGGAACGAGGTCAACGGGCCGCTGCCGCCGTTACCGCCGAACACCGAGGTGAACCCACCCGAAACGAGGTCGTGGAACGTCCCCGCCGGGTAGAGTTGGGTTCCGAAGCTGCTCACCGAGATTCCCGAGACGCCGGGCGAGACGAGGATGCCGACGATGGCCTTCCCGTTGCCGTTGTCCTTGAGCGTCACGTCGTAATCGTGTCGAACGTAGGTCCCGCTCTGGTTGACGTAGGCTTCGACGCTCACGGTCTGGCCCGCCTCGTACCCGTCGAGGGTGTCGCTCAACTCGCTGCTGTTGCCGATTCGCTTGTCGTTTATCGACGTGATGACGATGGCGTCCCCGGACTGCAAGTCCGTCTGCTTGTCGATGGGGCCGTCTTTCTGTACAGTCGAGAGCGCACCGACCGGGCCGCTCACCTGCTGTCCGTTCACGGTCAGGGTGGCGATGTTTTCGCCCGCGAGTTGCCGACGCAGCGTGCGTTCGGTGTACACGGACTGTCCGTTGGCCGCCGTGATGTTTTCTCCCTTCTCCGCACCCGCCGCGAACGGAGAGCCCTGTGCGACGCCGGTGATGAGCAGGCTGCGCTGAATCGTGGTCTCGCGTTCCTCGCCGTCGCGGTTCAGCGTCACCGACACGGACCGACTCTGGATGTCGGCGAGTTTGTCGTTGAGGTCGCCGTTGCTCTCCACGGCCGTCCCGTTGACGGCGACGATTCGGTCGCCGCGCTGGACGTTCGCGGTGTCCGCCGCGGACCCCGGGAACACCCCGCCGACCGCCGCGCCCGAGGCGACGGAAATCGAGGCCATCACCGGGCCGAACAGGAGCAGGAAGGCGACGATGGTTATCGCGAAGTTGTTCGTCACGCCCGCCGCGAACATGCGGCTTTGACTTCCCCTGTCCGCGTCCTTTCTGCTCTCCTCGTCCGGTTCGACGAACGCGCCCACCGGGAGGAACGCGAGGAGCGCCAGTCCCATCGACCGGATTTCGATGTCCTCGACGCGGCAGAAGATGCCGTGGCCCCCCTCATGGACCACGAGTCCGATGAGGAGGCCGAGCAGGATTTCGGGGGCGACCGACAGCGGCAGGAACTCGTTGACGCCCGGGATGACGAGCACGTTCCGGGGCTGAGTAACCGCCGACGGTGCGGGTGGATTTTGCACCACGACGATGGCCTGCACGACGAGCAGGAGGAAGGTCCCGACCATCACGACGAGCGCGATTCCGAGACCGAAGTTCCCCCACGCCCGCCAGAACCGTTTCGGCCGTGCGAGGCGGTCGATGAGTTTCTTTCCTCGTTGCGTGTGAAGGGTCAGCACCGGCCCCTGCATGCCGATATAGGAGGGCAGCATATCGTTCGCCCGTAGTCCAAGCAGGATGAACCAGTAGGCGGCGAGTCCGAGGAGGACCCAGAGGAGCGTATCCATTGGTGAAACGAAGGGGGCCGTCGCTCAAAGGCGTTTGGGAACGAACGTGAAAAAATTCCGGACGGTACTCCGTTATTCCGCGGTCTGCCAGTCTTCTTCGAGTTCCTGCTGCTCTTCGTCCGTACCGCCCCGTTTCTGCCGGAGCTTTCGGACCGCGGCGAGTCCGGCGGCGGTGCCACCGAGGACGGCCGCGCGGCGGGCGAAGGTGCGGACTTTGCTGCCGCCCTTCGTCTCCTCGACGTCCGTCTCTTCCGCTTCCGCTGTTTCGGTTTCCGTTTCTGGTTCCTCGGCCGTCTCGACCTCGGATTCTTCGACGAGTTCGGTTCGCTTCAACGCTGGCTTCTCTAGATTGAGTTCTATCAGGGCCATGATATTATATCGGTTTAGTCGTTGACGTGATTGGTCGTCAATCCGACTCTACATTGTTTCGTACGACTGGGAGGTACTTTGTTATGTCCTTGTTAGTCGGACGTAATAGGGTACTACCTGCCAATCAACTTAACTCTGTTGGCAGCTAGCGTTCGCGTCGCAGACGCCCTAAGACGAACTCCTCGTCCAGATTCGAGAGGAACGGACCGAGTTTCGGACCCTGTTCCTCGCCGAAAAAGAGCTGATATCCCACGCCGAAGAAGTCGCCGATGTCGATGTCGTGGCGCTTTGCGGTCTCGTAGATTTCGCCCTGAATCTCCTCGCCGTCGTGGCCCGCTTCGATGAAATCCGCCAGTTCCGACAGCGCGGCGTCGGTCTCGGTATCGAGGTCCACGTTCGGCATCTCGGTTCGCTTCAGGTCGTAGTCGTACTCGTTGCCCGTTCGCTTCGCCCACGCCTCCGCCTGTTCGACGCGTGCGAGGGCGGCCTCGACGGCCCACTCCGGCGCGTCGTCCGGGATGTGGCCTTCGCGCCGCGCGATTTCCTCGCGGAGTTCGGGGTCGTCCGTCATACCCAAGATGGCGGCGAATGTGTACGGGATGCGAATCCGCTCTTCCCGCGGGTCCGCCACGACCATCGGGTACACCCGCTCGGCGAGCGCCTGCTCGCGCTCGTCGGCGTCCTCTTCGCCGAAGTAAATCCGCTCGAAGCGGTCGAACTCGTCCACCAGCAGGTCGAGGCGGCCGATGTCGAAGTCGCGCGCCTTGCTCGGGTCCTTGGTGAAGAAGTAACGCAACACCTCGGGTTCGAGCAGTTCCAGCACTTCCGAGACGAGCACGATGTTCCCTTCGGAGGAGGAAAACGGCTTCCCGTTCAGCGTGAACCACTCGTAGGTCATCGGCACCGGCGGTTCGAAGTCCATCACGTTGCGGGCGATGTCCTCGCCGCTCGGCCACGAGCCTTCAGCGTGGTCCTTACCGAACGGTTCGAAGTCCACGCCGAGCGTCTTCCACTGGGCTGGCCACTCGAAGCGCCACGGGAGTTTCCCGTCGCGGAGGGTCGCCGTCCCCTCGTGTCCGCAGCCGTCGATAACGTTGTCGCCCGCCTTCAGGTCGGTGCAGACGTACTCGACGGTGCCCGCGTCCACGTCGAACGCCGTCACCGTCTCCGTCACCTTGCCACACTCCTCACAGATGGGGTTGAACGGGATGTACTCCTCGTCCACCTTGTCCTGATACTCCGCGAGCACCTCGCGCGCGGTCTCGGCGTTGTCGAGGAGGTCGCGAGTCACGTCCTCCAACTCCCCGGACGTGTACATCTCGGTGTTCGACATCACGTCGATGGGGACGCCCAGTAGGTCCGCGCTCTGCTGGATGAGGTTCGAGAAGTGCTTCCCGTAGGAGTCACAGCAGTCGAACGGGTCGGGGATGTCCGTGTACGGTTTTCCGAGATTGCGCCCGAGCGCTCCGGCGTTCACGTCGCCCAACTCGACGATGTTGCCGTCCAAGTCGGCGAGTTTCCGCGGGAGCTTTCGGAGCGGGTCGCGGTCGTCGGCGGTGAACACCTGTCGAACTTCGTGTCCCCTGTCGCGGAGCACTTCGGCGACGAAGTAGCCGCGCATAATCTCGTTGACGTTGCCCAGATGGGGAACGCCGGACGGAGAGATACCTCCCTTGATCGTGATGGGGTCCTCGGGGTCCCGCGCCTCGATTCGGTCGGCCACCTCGTCGGCCCAGAAGACGTGGTGGTTTTCCTCGTCCACCTCGTCGCGGTCGTCGGTCGGTGCCGTCCCGGCGCTCATTCTTGTACCCAGTAGGTCATCTCGTCTTCCGCTCCCTCGGGGATGATGTCCGTACCGGTGTGGTCCCCGTTGAGGACGGCATCGGCGATTCGCTCCGGTTCAGTTCCGTCGAGGACGATGGTTCGAACGCCGGAGCGCCCGATGAGTTTCGCGGCCAGCAGGTCCACGGGTGCGGAACTGCCCGCGGTCATCTCGAGGTCGGCGATGACGTCCACGAGTTCGCTCGCGGAGAGTTCGTCGTACTTCGTCGCGTCCGCGACCTCGTTCGGGTCGTCGCTGTACACGCCGTTCACGCTCGTCGCGTAGACGAGCAGGTCGGCGTTGGTGTACTCGGCCAGCGCGGCGCTCACGGCGTCCGTCGTCTGACCGGGCATCACGCCGCCCATGACGGCGATGTCGCCGCGATGCATCGCGGTCCCCGCCTCTTCGTACGTCTCGGCCGGACTCGGCGCGGCTTGCTCGCCGAGCGCCGCGATGAGCAAGCGAGCGTTGAGTCGCGTCACGTCGATTCCGATATCGTCCAGTTCTATCTCGTTCGCGCCGAGGTTCCGCGCGGTTCCGATGTACTCTCGGGCGACGCCGCCGCCCCCGACGACCGCGCCGATAGTACACCCCTCCGTTGCGAGCGATTCGATGACTTCGGCGTGTCCGCGCACTCGTTGGGACTCCAGGTCCGGCGCGAGCACACTACCGCCGATAGAAACGACCACCTTCATTCTATCGCCGTCTTACCCGGACGCGGCCTTAAGCGTTCTCAACTTCCGACCGAAGGCTAAAAGCGACTCGCTCCCGCCTGTACGTTCATGAAGGTAGTGGGTGTCGTCGGCGACGAGGCGGATGCCGTCGCCGACCGACTTGCCGACCGATTCGCGGACCGAGGAAGAGTGGGAACCGTCCAGCACGAATCGCACGACTCGGAGGTTCCCGAGCCATCGGACGCTTCGAGCGCCGAGACCGCGTTCGAACTCGATGCCGACGGCTGGCGAGCACGCGGGGAAGACAAATCCGTGACCGACGTTCTCGATACGCTCGCACCGACACACGATTACGCCGTCGTCACCGGATTTCCGAACGCCGACCTGCCGACCGTCGTCCTCGGCGATGCGGACCACGCGGGAACGACCCTCGTCCGCGCGGACGGTTCCGCGGAACTCGACGTCGAAGCGGTCGTGGACGAACTCGAAGCGACCGAACCCTACGAGACGCTCGAATCGCTGGTCGCGCGGGCGAAACGCGACCCGAAGGCGGAGCGCTCGGGTGCCATCGCCACGTTCACCGGACGCGTTCGGGCGAAGGACTCGGACGACGACACGCCGACCGAATTCCTCGACTTCGAGATGTACGAGGGCGTCGCGGACGCCAAGTTGGACGCGATTCGCTCCGACCTCGAAGCACGAAACGGCGTTTTTCGGGTTCTCATGCACCACCGAACCGGTCGTATCGACTACGGTGAAGACATCGTGTTCGTCGTCGTGCTGGCCGGGCACCGCGACGAGGCGTTTCGGACCGTCGAGGACGGCATCAATCGGTTGAAAGCCGAGGTACCGATTTTCAAAAAAGAGGTGACGCTCGACGAGCAGTTCTGGGTTCACGAGCGATAACGGCGGAAAATTGTCCCTATTCTGTCCACTTTCCTCCCTTTCGGATAGCGATCTCTCTTCTCGGAAATAAAACGCGAGAAGCGATTTTAAACATTTAGAAGAGATTAGAGGCGTCCGTAAAACGTCGTTTTTACCCGCGTTCACGCTACTTTGCGTTCAATTCTCCTAAAGATTCCCGAAACTACCCTAAGCTTCCTCCCTTTATAACATATCCCCGCTCCATGGTGAAACCGGAGTCAGCACATGAGCGCTACCACCCAAGCCGCCACCGAAAGCCCTGAACCGGAATCCAAGGAAGCCCGCCTCAAGCAGTACCTCTGCGAGAAAGCGAGCGATGGCGAGCTCTACTTCAAGAGCAAGTTCATCGCGGACGAAGTCGGTCTCTCCTCCAAGGAGATCGGCGCGCTGATGGTCAAACTGACCGACTGTGCCGAACTCGAAGTCGAGAAGTGGTCGTACACGAGCGCGACCACGTGGCGCATCGCTCCCGCGTAACTTCGGCTCGCCGCTCCCCGCGTGCGCCCCGCAATCTCTGACCGCCCTCCGAATCTCACACCCACGACCCCCGACCTGAATCAACCCCGAACTCCACCACAGCCACACCCTCCACCCCAGAACACCCGTCACAACGACGCTCCGTCACCCCACATCGCAACCTGCTCAAAAACCCCGCACCCCCGAAACACTCCACACCCGCCGAATCGCTCCCCGAACTCGCAACCTCCCCCACCGTCCCCCGAACCGATTGCCCCTCGGTTCACGACCTGAAACGGTCCCCGTCCGCTGTCCCGAGTCTGCCACGCACGCCCTCCCTCTTACTCGTCCCCTTCACCCCGCTCTCCTCCGTTCCCTGCATTCCCTCCCGCCCGTTCCGTTCTCGTCATCTCTCCTCGTTATCTTCCCCCTGCCGCCCCTCGATGTTCCACCTCTTGCCGCCTCCCGCTTTTCCGCCTTCGACGCTTTTGTAGTCGCTCGTTGTTTTCGTTCGACCAGTGTCACTCCTCTCCGCGTTGACGTCCGCGATTTTGCCAGTTCTCGCCGTTGCCGCCGTCGGATTTCTCCTCGGAACCGTGCGCGACATCGAGGTGAGCGCCCTCGGAACGGTCACGATTTACGTTTTGACGCCCGCGCTGGTGTTCCACAGCCTCACGACCTCCTCGCTCGGCGGGGAAACGGTACTCACGCTCGCCGCGGGTGTGTTGGTCTTCACGGTCGGCATGGCCGTCGTCGCGGAACTGGTCGGCCGTGCGCTCGGCGAGACGGAACCCGTCCTCGGCGCACTCGTCCTGTCGAGCACGTTCCCCAACGCGGGTAACTACGGGATTCCGCTCTCGCAGTTCGCCTTCGATGGCGTCGGGCGGAGTACCGCGATTCTCTACATCGCCGCCCAGTCGGTCTTGACCTACACCCTCGGCGTCTACATCGCTTCGCGCGGCGACGAAACCTCGAACCTCGCCGCCGTTCGGGAGGTGTTCAAACTCCCGCTCGTCTACGCCGTCCTCGCGGCCGGGGTCGTCCGGTTCCTCGGCGTCGTCCCGCCCGCCGACTCGGCGATGATGAGCACGCTGAAACTGACCGGCGACGCCGCGATTCCCATCATGTTGCTCATGCTCGGGATTCAACTGGCGAACACCGATTCGGGGGCGGCCGTGGCACGCGTCGGCGTTTCGAACGTCTTGAAGCTCGTCGTGGCCCCGGTCTTTGCCGTCGGCGTGGTCTACCTGCTCGGGTTTTCGGACGCCACCGTCGCACGCGTGTTCGTCCTCGAATGTGCGATGCCCGCCGCCGTGACGCCGCTCATTCTCTGCATCGAATACGACCACGGGTCGAGCGGGGGGCTTTCCGGCCCGGAGTACGTAAGCACCGCCATCTTCGTGAGCACGCTCGCGAGCGTCCCGGTCCTGACGCTCCTCATCGCCGTCCTGCAGTCCGGCACCGTCGTCTAGGGGTTTATACCCATTCGTTCCGTAGTAGGACCGAATGGCTTCAACGGAGCCGCCCGAGGCAGGCCCCTCGCTAGAACGGTTACGCTCGGTGTTTCGGGTGTACGACGTTCGAACTGATGGCGAGCAGTTGGTTTATTACGGGGAACCCCTCGTCACCCAAGAGCGGCTGATGCAGACCGTCTGGCCGCTCTTTCGTGAACAGGGATACGAGGTCTCGCTTTCGACGCGGATGGGTGAGTACGTCCTCGTCGCCGAACCCGTGCACCTCGGCCCGAACGGAGTTCCGTGGAAGAACGTCGTCCTGTTTCTCGCCACCGTTCTCTCGACGCTGTGGGCGGGGACGCTATGGTACCACGTCAATCCCGTCTCGAACCCGGTCGGGGCCGTGATGACCGCGTGGCCGTTCACGTTCGCCGTCATGGGCGTGCTCGGGACTCACGAACTGGGTCACTACGTCATGAGTCGCTACCACGGCGTGGAGGCGAGTCTCCCGTATTTCATCCCCGTTCCGCTTTCTATCATCGGAACGATGGGTGCCGTCATCCGGATGAAGGGCCAGATGCCCAACCGGAAGGCGCTCTTCGACATCGGCGTCGCTGGCCCCATCGCGGGCCTCGTTGCGACCGTCGTCGTCACCGCGGTCGGTTTGACGCTCGACCCCGTGACCGTCCCGCAGTCGGTCATCAACAGCGCGAACACCATGGAAGTGCAGTTCGGCTACCCGCCCCTGCTCAAGGGCATCGCCGCCGTGATGGGGCAACCGCTCACCTTCGCCGACCCGTCGCGGTCGGTCAATCCGGTCGTCATCGGCGGGTGGGTCGGCATGTTCGTCACCTTCCTCAACCTCATCCCGGTCGGCCAACTCGACGGTGGCCACATCGTTCGCGCGATGATCGGCGAGCGCCAGGAAAGTATCGCGGCCCTCGTCCCCGCGATGCTGTTCGGCCTCGCCGCCTACGTCTTCTACGTCCTCGACGTGAGCAACGCGACCGTGCTGTGGGTCATCTGGGGCTTCCTGTCGATGTTCTTCGCGTACGTCGGCCCGGCGAACCCCGTCAACGAGGACGGCCTCGATGCAAAACGGATGGCGATCGGAATCCTGACCTTCATCGTCGGAGTCCTCTGTTTCACGCCGGTTCCCATCGAGATAATCGGTCCGTAGACCGAATCAGATAATCTGTCCGGTGACTGAATCGTTCACTCCCCGTGCGTGTAGCCGCGGTCGGGAAGCGCCTCGTCGTCCAGTTGAATCCCGTCCTCCGTCACCGACCCGACGACGGAAATCGGCGTCGGCGATGCCTCCCGCGCGTCCTCTACGGTCGCCTTCGGAACGGTGAACACCAGTTCGAAATCCTCGCCGAAAAAGAGGCTCAAGTCGCGCTCGTCGTCGGCGTCAGTTGCGACTTCCCGGACGCTCTCCGCGACGGGAATCGATTCGCCGTCGAGTTCGAACCCGCACTCGCTCGCCTCCGCGAGTTGGTGAACCGAGCGAGCGAGACCGTCGCTCGAATCCATCATCGCGGTTGCGAACGGCGCGAGCGCTCGTCCGGCGGCCACCCGCGGTTCGAACCGGAACAGTTCGTTCGCCCGCTCGATTTCTCCCGTTTCGAACAGTCGGAGCGCCGCCCCGCTCCGTCCGAGCGTGCCGGTTACGCACAGCGCGTCTCCCGGTTTCGCACCCGAGCGTAACACCGGGTCGTCGGTTTCCCCGAGCACCGTCGTCGACGCCGTGAACTCCTCGAAGGTGTCGAGGTCGCCGCCGACGTACCGCGCGCCGACCGACTCGCACACGTCGCTCGCACCCGCGACGAACGATTCGAGGTCGTCGGGGTCGAACTCCGGTGCGGCGTAGACGGCGACGCTCGCGACTGCGTTCGCACCCATCGCGGCGACGTCGGAGAGCGAGGCACCGACCGACCGCCAGCCAGCGGTGTACCGCGTCGTCCCGTCGGGGAAATCCGTCGTCTCGTGGAGCATGTCCGTCGTCAGCACGTGTCCATCGATGACTGCTGCGTCGTCCCCCGCGTCGGAGAGGGTTCCTTCGAGCAGACGGAGCGCGGCCCGTTCGTCCATACCCGACGTTTTCTCACGGTGGGGAAAAAGACGAACGGTCTTCGTTGGCTTCAAGCCACCCGGGCGTTATTGGAAAGTTGATGCGTCTCGACCTGGGTGACGTGCAGACGATTCTCGTCGGCTTCGTAGCCGCGCTTGCCGTCCTGCTCGTCATCTTCTTTCTCGCCGGTATCGACGAGGTGATGGCCACGCTCTCGATGGCCGACGGTCGCGTTATCGTGCTCGTCGCCGTCGTCGCCCTCGGTTGGCTCTTCGCGTGGTCGATGTCGCTTCGGACCGTCCTCGGCGTCCTCGGCATTCGTATCACCGTCCTCCGCTCGTTTTTCCTCTACGCGGGGGCGACGTTCGCTAACAACGTCACGCCGTTCGGGCAAGCGGGCGGCGAACCGTTCGCCGCGCTCCTCATCTCGCGGACGACGAACGCCGATTACGAGTCGAGCCTCGGTGCCATCGCCAGCGTGGACTCCATCAACTTCGTTCCGTCCATCTCGTTCGCGCTGGTCGGCGTGGCCTACTACACGACGGTGCTCACGCTCGGCGATACGGCGGTGATAATCGCGCTGTCCATCGTCGCACTCGCCGTCGCGGTTCCGACGGTCGCGGTCATCGGGTGGCGAAAGCGGGACACCGTCGAGTTGACCATCGCAACGGGCGTCGTTCGGGTCGTCGGCTTTTTCGCTCGGTTCGTGCCGCCGGTTTCCCCGACGACGAAACCCGCGGTGGTCCACCGACTCCGCGGGTTCTTCGACGCCATCGAACGGGTCGCCGGAGACCGCCGTAAACTCGCGCTCTCGGTCTTCTTCTCCGCGCTCGGGTGGCTCCTGTCCTCGGTCTCGCTGTGGCTGTCGTTCTACGCGCTCGGCTACACCGTCCCGTTCGCCGCCGTGTTGTTCGTCGTCCCCATCGGGAGCATCGCGGGTGTCGCACCGCTTCCGGGCGGTCTCGGCGCGCTCGACGCCGCGTTAGTCCTCTTGCTCGTCCCCATCGCCGGAGTTTCGGTGGCGACGGCGAGCGCGGCGGCGGTCATCCACCGCGGCGCGACCTACCTGCTCCCCATCCTCATCGGCGGCTCTACCACCGCGATGCTGGAAGCCGACAACGCGAGTACCGGCAGCGTCAGGAGCGATTGACGGGGAGACGCCCGCTCCCGTTTGAACTCCGTAACGATGGCTTTAAACGCCGCCGCACGGAAATCAGTCGTATGACGACGCTCTACGACGTTCCGGCGGATGCGCTTATCGAGGCGCTCGCCGACGAACTTGAGGATCGATTCGACCGACCGGACTGGGCCGAATTCACCAAAACCGGTTCCCAGCGCGAACTTCCCCCCGAACAGGAGAACTTCTGGCACATCCGTGCGGGGAGCCTCCTCCGAAAGGTCGCCATGAACGGCCCGATCGGCGTCGAGCGCCTCTCGACCGAATACGGCGGCAGCAAGGGCGGTTCGAACCGCTACGCCGTCGCACCGAACCACCGCTCGGACGGCAGCAAGAAGGTCATCCGCACCATCCTCCAGCAGCTCGAAGAGGAAGACCTCATCCAGTCCAACGAGCACCGCGGCCGCGAAATTACGGCGGACGGTCGAAGCCTCCTCGACGACACGGCTGGCGAAGTCCTCTCGGACCTCGACCGACCGGAACTCGAACGCTACGCATAAACTGAGTACCGTCTTTTTCGGTTGCCGTTTCTCCCCGGCCAACCACTCGTTTTCCGACGAGTCGTGCGTCCGCTCTCGGTCCTCCGCGGGACGGACGCCTCCGTAATTGTTTTTGGTCGTGCGCGGTAAACAACCGATAAGGCATGAGTGGAAGTCCCGACGATGACCGACTCGAAGAGCTTCGAAAACAGAAGATGGAGGAGCTACAGGACCAAAAACAGCAGGAGGAGGCCCAACAACAGGCCCAACAGCAGGCCGACGCACAGAAACAGGCGCTTCTCCGCCAGTACCTCACCGACGGTGCGCGAAAGCGACTGAACTCGGTTCGGATGAGCAAACCGCAGTTCGCGGATCAAGTCGAACAGCAGATACTCGCCATCGCACAGAGCGGCCGTATCAACGGCAAAATCGACGACCAGAAGATGAAGGAGTTGCTCCGAGAGCTGAAGCCCGACAAGAAGAGCTTCAACATCAAGCGCCGCTGAGATGGACCTCGGACTCCTCTACAGCGGCGGCAAGGATTCGACGCTCGCCGCCCTTTTGCTCGCCGACTTCTACGACGTCACCCTCGTCACCGCCCACTTCGGCATCACTGACGACTGGAAAAACGCCCGTGACACCGCCGAAGCGACCGGATTCGACTTCGAAGCGGTCGAACTCGACCACGACGCCGCGGTGACGGCGGTCGAACGGATGGTCGAGGACGGCTACCCGCGGAACGGCATCCAACACGTTCACCTCCACGCGCTGGAAACCGTCGCCGCGATGGGCTTCGACGCGATAGCGGACGGTACCCGCCGCGACGACCGGGTTCCGACCGTCTCGCGCGCGCAAGCCCAAAGTCTCGAAGACCGACACGACATCGACTACATCGTTCCACTCTCCGGCTTCGGTCGCGGGGCGGTCGACCGCCTCGTCGCGGCGACGCTCGACGTCGAATCCGGGCCGAGCGACGAGATTCGAAAGGCCGACTACGAGGCCGAACTCCGGACGCTCCTGGCACGCGAACACGGCGCGGAAACCATCGACGAGGTGTTCCCTGCCCACGAACAGACGTACGTTACGGGATTTACCGAGCGGCGTTAACTCGGGTTTCTGACTATATTTTGTCGATACGCCGCTCGAACGTCGGTCCTGTGTTTCGGTACGCGTTCTCAACGAGTTCGTGAACGCGCGGTAACATCCGACGAACTATACCCTCGGATTGTGTATAGATTGGCGATGCGTGCCTTTCGAGTCGCCTATGACGGCCGCCCGTTCTACGGATTTCAGCGCCAGCCGGACGTCCCGACGGTCGAGGATTCGCTGTTCGAGTCGCTTCGCGCCCTCGGCGTCGCGGACAGGGTGCCGGACGGCTACGCCGCCGCCGGACGGACGGATTCGGGGGTGTCCGCCCTCGCACAGACGGTCGCGTTCGAGTGTCCCGAGTGGCTCACGCCGTCGGCGTTCAACAGCGAACTTCCGGCCGAGATTCGCGTCTGGGCCAGCGCCGACGTCGTTCCCGCGTTCCACGCAACTCACGACGCCTACTATCGGGAGTACGTCTATCACTGCTATGCACCTCGTGCGAACCTCGGATTGGCGAAGGAGGCGTCCGACCGCCTCTCGGGGGAACACGACTTTCACAACCTGACGTCGGACACCGAGGGGACGGTCCGGGACCTCGGCATCGACGTGGTACAGGATGGCGAGTACCTCGTCTTCACGTTCCGGGCGGGCGGTTTCGCCAGAAACCTCGTTCGACGGGTCGTCTCCTTGATTCACTCGATTGCGACCGGCGACGCCGAGATGGCGAAAATCGACACCGTTCTCGCACCGGAACCGCTCGACGGGAGAGCGGGCGTCCCGTGTGCGTCGGCACACCCCCTCTATCTAGCCGACGTGGGGTACGACTGCGAGTTCTCGGTCGACGGCGCGGCGGTAAAAAGCGTCCGCGACGTGTTCGGCGACCTCCGCGTCGAGCGGCGGACGCGGAGTCGTGTAACGCGTGATATTTGTCGCGGCGTGGAATAATTTTATACTTCCTTTCGTCTTTTCTATCTCCATGGTTAACGATGAGCTGCTGTGGGAGGTAACGACGGATATCGTGCTCGGGATGGTGGCCGTCCTTCTCGGACAGACACTCGGCGGCATCGCGGCGAGCGTGTTCGGATTCCTCGGTATCCTTCTCTACGCGCTGTTCGCCCTCGGTTCGCTCATCGTCGGCGTCTATCTCGTCGTCCGCGGACTCGGAAAGCTCGTCGAGGAAATCGTCCGGCGCGAAGTCAGGTTCTGCGCTTAGTTCCAGCCCTCCGGCCAGATTCCCGCCGCCCGCATCCCCTCCTCGTACTCCTGTTCTCTGAGGTTCGCAACGATGTCCTCGGGTGTCGGTCTCGGAATCTCCTCGCGTGCGGCCACCTCTTGGACCAGCAGCGCCGCCAGCATGGCGTGTTCGCGGAGGTTGCGGTCGTCCACCTTGTCCCGCGTGTCGGCGTGGGTGTGGCCCCAGCCACGGCCGCGTTCGCCGGGTGCACTGCCGTCCGGTTCGCTGTGCAGTTGCAGCGCCGGAACGCCCGCCTTCAGGAACGGCCAGTGGTCGCTGAAGGGGTGGACCCCTTCCTGGAGCAGTATCGGCTGATTCGCCTCCTCGGAGACGGTCTCGACGACCGACCGCATCGTCTCGGAGCCGTGGAGGTAGGCGCGCATGTCGCGGAACCGTCCCGCGCCATCGACGTTGACGACCGCTCGGACTCGTCCGGTATCGAGCGACTCGACCAACGCCTCGCTTCCCAGCAGGCCGGTTTCCTCACAGCCGACGCCCGCGACTCGGACGCGCGTGTCGAGGTCCAGTTTCGAGAGCAGGTGTGCCATGGCGACGACGACGGTGATGCCACACCCGTTGTCGAGCGCCCCTTCCGCGATGTCGTGTGCGTCCAAGTGGGCGACGACCACGACCTCCTCGTCCGTCTCGGGACCGAGTTCGGCGACCGCGTTGTGGCTCGTTCCCGGTTCGGTGTTCGCGTCCACGACCAGTCGCGCCGTCGCACCTTTTTCCGCGTACTCGGTCAACCACGCGCCCGACTCCTTGCTGACGCCGACTGACGGAACCGCGGCCTCGTCGCCGAAGGTGAGCGAACCGGTCGGCGGTAGCTGTCCCGGCACGTGATTGTGGAAGACGAACCCCTCCGCACCCGCGGCGGCGGCGTGGCCGAACTTCTCCATCCGATGGATGAACCGACTGCCTTTCGGCGTCGTCGTGCTGGCGACCGCTATCTTCCCGGCGACGTCCTTTTCGTCTATCTCCTCGGGCATGCCGTGACCAACGTCCACCAGTTCGCCCCGCACGTCTCCCGCGAGCGAGTACGGAAGCGCGATGGTTTCGAAGGACCGTTCGACCGGTTCGGTCAGGGCGAGTTCCGCAGACCCGCGAGTCCAGCAGTTCATGTCGAACGGTTCGATGTGTGGGTTGCGCGCCCCGGCCCGCTCGAACCCCTCGACGACCAACTCCGCCGCTCGTCGCTCGCCGGGATGACCGCCCATCCTGTTTTCGAGTTCGGTCAGTTTCGTCAGGAATTCCCACGGGTAGTCATCGGTCCACGCATCGCCAAGCGCACGTTCGACGTCGCTCATACGACGAGACGTGTTGCCACGGGTCAAAAAGGTACGCTACCGCTCACGTCTCGTCCCCGTTCGCTCCGCCCCGACCGATATTTGCGCGGGTACCCCCTCGCCGCTCCCGGGAACGAAGTCGGCCACGAGTCCTTCCTCCGAGATATCCACTATCGGACAATGGCCCGTCGGTTTGATTCCCACCCTCACACCGAGTCCAACAGTCACTGTCCCGTAGAGGAAATAATCACGTTTGAATGTTTTGTTATTGGGTTGTTTTATCTCCGTCTTCCGAACAAATATATGCTTTATAATGTTATATTGGAATAATTCACACAAACTGGCATCAAAAGTCGAAGTTCACTGTTCTGACTTCACACCACTCGACCAGCGCGACGGGTGAGGACTTCCGAAAGCGACGACGGTTCCGAACCCTGACCGAGAACGCCCTCGTTTTTCGGTTCCGTCCCGGAATCGAATTCCGAATAACAAAGCCTTACAGTCTCGGTTTTCGTACATCGGACTATGAGTTCTGTTCCCGAACGGAGCGATATTGATGCCCAATACAAGTGGGATTTGGAAAGTATCTACGCGACCGACGAGGAGTGGGAGGAGGCGTACGAGGACGTCGAAGAGCGACTGAGCGAGTTGGAGGCGTACGAGGGACAGGTGACGGACGACGGCGAGACGTTGCTCACCGTGCTTCAACTCTCCGACGAACTCGGACGCGAAGTCTCCATGGTCGCCTCCTACGCTCGGATGCGGAGCGACGAGGACACGTCCGATCAGGAGTATCAGGCGCTCGCCTCGCGTGCCCAGTCGCTCGCTTCGCGCGCCGGGAGCGCGACGAGTTTCATCGAACCCGAAATCCAGTCGTTGGACCGCGAGGAACTCGACCGGATGATAGCGGAGACGGACGGGTTGGAGACGTACGAACACGCCTTGGACGACGTGATTCGGATGAAAGAACACACCCGTTCGGCCGAAATAGAGAATTTGCTCGCGGAGTTCGGGGAGGTCACGGGCGCGCCGAACGACATCTACAGCATGCTCTCGAACGCCGACATGACGTTCCCGACGGTCGAGGACCCCGACGGGGAGTCGGTCGAAATCACCCAGAGCAACTTCGTCAACCTCCTCAAAAACCCCGACCGAGAGTTCCGCCAGACGGTCTACGAGAACTACTTCGACGAGTGGAGCGACGTCCGCAACGCGGTCGGCGCGGCGTACAAAAACAGCGTCAAAGCGGACGTGAAATACGCCCGCGCTCGGAACTACGACACCGCACGAGAGGCGGCGCTCGACGGGCCGAACGTCCCCGTCGACGTGTACGATAACCTCCTCGACACCGTTCGGGACAACCTCGACAAACTCCACCGACACGCGGAACTCAAGCGTCGGAGCCTCGGCGTGGACGAACTCCGGATGTGGGACGTGTACATGCCGATGACCGACACCGAGAGTCCCGACCTCGACTACGACCAAGCGGTCGAGTACGTCGTGGACGCGGTGGGTGCGCTCGGCGACGATTACCAGTCGCGCGTCGCGGAGGGTATCGAGTCCCGCTGGATAGACGTGTACGAAACCCAAGACAAGCGGAGCGGTGCCTACAGCGGTGGGACGTACGACACCCAGCCGTTCATCCTGATGAATTATCAGGACGACATCTCCTCGATGTACACGCTGGCCCACGAACTCGGGCACTCGCTTCACTCGCAGTTGACGAGCGAGTCCCAACCGTACACGTACAGCAGTTACGAGATATTCGTCGCCGAAGTCGCCAGTACGGTCAACGAGGCGCTGTTGACCCACCATCTCCTCGAAACGGTCGAGGACCCCGACTTCCGACGACACGTTCTGAACGAGTACCTCGAACGGTTCCGCTCGACCCTGTACCGGCAGACGCTGTTCGCCGACTTCGAGTATCGGGCCCACAAACTCGCGGAGGACAACGAGGCGCTCACCCCCGACCGGTTGGACGGTATCTACGGCGACCTGAAACGCGAGTTCTACGACCCCGCCGTCGTCGACGACCGAATCGAGCGCGAATGGATGCGGATTCCGCACTTCTACCGCGCGTACTACGTCTATCAGTACAGTACGGGCATCAGCGCCGCCGTCGCGCTGGCGGACAAGATTCTGGAGGAGGGCGAACCCGCCGCCGAACGGTACCTCGACTTCCTCAGCAACGGGTCGCGCGAGTATCCGCTCACCCTGCTCCAAGGCGCGGGCGTCGATATGAGTTCGCCGGAGCCGATTCAGCGCGCGCTCGACGTGTACGGAAAACGGCTCGACGAGATGGAAGAACTCATCTAACCGCCGCGGAATCTCGGTTTTTCATCGCTCGGCTTCTCGTCACGCGTACGTCTCTCGGCGAGGCACGCCGATTTTCCAACCGATACCAATCTTCTGTATCGCCCGCGACCCAAAGGCACTTTTAATGTGGTCCCATACGCTTGAACAAGAAATGTCACGCAGCCCATCCGTCCCGGACCGACCAACGCTCGAACTGGACCCCGAGATGTCCGACGAGGAGCGCCTGTCCGCGCTCAAGGAACATTTCACGGACATCACGAAGGTCAACCAGAAACTGCGTGAGCGCGTCGATGCCGCGGCCGAGCGACGAGACGATCTCGCAAACGAGGTCGACCAACTCCAGCGTGAAAACGAGATGCTGAAGACGACCTCCCTGTACGTCGCGACCGTCGAGGACGTGACCGAGGACGGGGTTATCATCAAGCAACACGGCAACAATCAGGAGGTGCTGACAGACGTGGCGGTGCAACTTCGGGAGGACATCGAGGCTGGTGACCGCGTCGCCGTCAACGATTCGTTCACCATTCAACGGTTGTTGGACACGGAAAAGGACGCACGAGCGCAGGCGATGGAAGTGGACGCATCGCCGACCGTCTCGTACGAGGACATCGGCGGCATCGACGAGCAGATTCGGGAGGTCCGCGAAGCCGTCGAGGAACCCCTCGTCAACCCCGAGCAGTTCGAAGCGGCGGGTATCGAGCCGCCGAGCGGCGTTCTGCTCCACGGCCCGCCGGGAACCGGGAAGACGATGCTGGCGAAAGCGGTCGCCAACCGGACCGACGCCACGTTCATCAAGATGGCCGGGTCCGAACTCGTCCAGAAGTTCATCGGTGAGGGCGCGAAACTCGTCCGCGACCTCTTCTCCCTCGCGGCGGAACGCGAACCCGCGGTCATCTTCATCGACGAAATCGACGCCGTGGCGTCCCGGCGAACCGACTCGAAGACGTCCGGTGACGCGGAGGTCCAACGCACGATGATGCAGTTGCTCTCGGAGATGGACGGCTTCGAGGACCGCGGCAACATCCGCATCATCGCGGCGACCAACCGCTTCGACATGCTCGACAGCGCCATCCTCCGCCCGGGCCGCTTCGACCGCCTCATCGAAGTCCCGAACCCGACCGTGGAGGGTCGCCACCGCATCCTCGAAATCCACACCGGCGACATGAACCTCGCCGACGACGTGGACTTCGACCGCCTCGCCGACGAGACGGAGGGCTTCAGCGGTGCGGAAATCGAGAGTCTGACGACCGAATCCGGCATGTTCGCCATCCGCGACGACCGGTCCGAGGTGACCATGGCGGACTTCGAGGGTGCGCTCGAAAAGATGGAAGCGGGTGACAAGTCGTCGGTCCCGAACCTGCGGTACGCGTACTAACACCCACCTTTTGCTGCACGAGAAATCGCGGCACCGTCGCGATTTCTCGCTGGCAAAATCTGGACCAAAACCTCGGTGCTCCCTTCGAGGCACTTCGTGCCTCTCCGGTCCGCGCCGAGTCCGTTCGCTTCACTCACGGGGAACAACGAAGAACCCGCGGTTGTGTCGTCGGCCTATTTCTGACGGTTGTGAAAATACGGGTTTCTGGCGGTCGTGTCGGTGGCTGACTCTGGCGGTTGTGAAAATTCGAGAAACGACGACGTTGGTCGACGATTCCTTCTCGACGGAAAATCGACCTGCCATCCGAGAACTATTTTCCCGCGTCGAAGGAGGTGTCTTTTTCACGTCCGACGGTGCGGAGTTTCGTATGCGAGTAGACCTCGGCAACGCCCTCGACTCCGTTGCCTCGCCCGGCGTCTCGCGCGATGCACTCTCCCGTTTGGACGAGCGCGTCGCCGACGCCCACGAGCGAATCGAAACCGGACGAGCGAACGACGAACACGGCTACGCGGCGCTGAATCTCCCGGAAACGACGGATACCGACGAAATCCGCTCCGCGGTCGAACCGTTCGCCGACGCCGAGACGGTTTTGACGGTCGGTATCGGCGGCAGCGCGCTCGGTGCGGCGACGCTGGCCAACGGTCTCGACTCCGACGTGGACGCCTACTTCCTCGATAACGTCGACCCGGAACACGTCTCGGCCCTCCTCGACCGACTCTCGCTTTCGGACACGGCCGTCAACGTCGTCTCGCGCTCGGGCACGACGGCCGAGACGTTGGCCAACTTCCTCGTCGTCCGCGACGCGATGGAGTCCGCGAACGTGGACTGGACGGACCGCACCTTCGTCACGACGGGCGAGGAAGGGAACCTCAGGAATCTCGCCGACCGACACGACCTGCCCGCGCTCGACGTTCCCGACGGCGTTCCGGGTCGCTTTTCGATGCTCTCGACGGTCGGCTTGGCGTGTGCCGCCATTCAAGGTCACGACATCGACGCCGTTCTCGACGGGGCGCACGCCGAGGCGGACCGGCTTGCGGGGTCGCTGTTCGAGTCGCCAGCCTACGCCTACGGTGCGGCCACCTACGCGCTCGACGAACGCGGTGCGGGCATCAACGCGATGATGCCCTACGCGGAATCGCTCGAAACGTTCGCGGAGTGGTTCGCGCAGTTGTGGGCCGAGAGCCTCGGGAAGGACGGACTGGGCCAGACGCCGGTGCGGGCGCTCGGTGCGACCGACCAGCACTCGCAACTCCAACTGTACCGCGCCGGACCCAGCGACAAGATGGTGACGTTCGTCCGACCGACGGAGCGCGCCGACCGGTCGATTCCGGAAACCGACCTGCCCGGCCTCGAATATCTCGGCGCCGGCAGTTTGGGTTCGCTCCTCTCGGCCGAGTTCGAGGCGACCGAAGCGAGCCTCGCGGCGTCGGGACAACCGAACGTCCGCCTCGAAATCGACCGCGTAGACGAGTACGGACTCGGCGAACTCTGTTACTGTCTGGAAGCGGCGTGCGTCCTCGCGGGGGAACTCTACAGCGTCGAGACGTTCGTCCAACCGGCGGTCGAGTGGGGTAAGCGCGCCGCTCGCGGCCTTCTCGGTGGCGGCGACTTCGAGGAAGCGGACGAAGTTGCAGAAAAATCGACCCTTACCGTGGAATAGCGGCGTTCACAAAGCATTTACCGACCCGCAAACTTTCATTCTATATCCCTTGCGTCGAACCCTGAACGGCGCATTTTCAGTATGAACAGGCGACATTTAATTCGGATGGTGATTGTGGCAATCGTCGCTCTCTCGACCGTCTCGGGCGTGACGAGCGCACGCGGCGGTACCGCTCTCGACGCGACGGGAAAAACCCCGCTTAGCCACGACCAAACGACCGCGAACAACAGTTCGGTTTCGATTTATCACGAGGATGTTCCTCTCGTTCTCAATGCTGCAGGCAATCAGTCTATCCGTGGAAACACGACGCTCGACCCCGGCACGGAGCTCGAAATGCAGATTCACGCCACGAATCGGTTCTTCATGTCCCGATTGGTGACCGTGGCGTCCAACGGCACCTTCGCCGCGACGTTCAACTTCTCCGAGTACGAACCCGGCACGAAGTTCGGCGTCATCGTCGGCCGTCCGCAAAACAACTCGACGGACGTCGACGCGCTGACCGTCGTCGATGGCGTCCTCCGAAACCGGACGAACGAGTCGGTACAGCGTTCGACGACCACGGCGACGACGACCGAAGCCGCGACGATGACCTCGACGACCGCCGCGACGGACGGATCTGACGCGGCCGCCAGCACAACTCGGACGACGAGCACCGAAACCGAGATGGCGGCCGAGGCACCGACCGAGAGTGAAGGACAACCCGGATTCGACGTCTTCGTCGCCGTCGTCGCCCTCGTGGGCCTCGTCGGACTCGGTTTCGCCCGCCGAATCGACTGACCGGTCGGAGCACATTTACCGCCGGGGATACATTTTTTCGGTATGGAAGACGGTACCGCGGCGGGGGTCGGCGAGTCGTCTCCCCCGCGCTCGTTCGAGGGGATGGTGCGTGCAGTGCTCCAAAGCGGCGCGCTCGGATTCTCCGGATTGCTCGCCATCTCCATCTGGGCGTCGATACTCGTCTCGCTGGCGGGCGGTGAGAGCGTCGGCGTGATGGTACGCTCCGCGCTCAGCATCGTTTCGCTCGGCCTCGGAACCGGCACCGTCGCGCTCGTATTCCTCCGCGTACGGGGAATCGGTCGCTCGTATCTCGATTTCAAACTTCCGACCCGGCGCGACGTCGGCTACATCGTCGTGGGGATACTCTCCATCTTCGTCCTGATGTTCATCCTCTCGTTCCTGCTGACCGAACTCGGCATTCGGACGGCCAGTCACAGCGTCGAGCAACAGGCGAAAAGCGGCAACCCGGACATCCTGTTGCTCTTCGTCCCCCTCTCGTGGCTCGTCATCGGGCCGTGCGAGGAACTGCTGTATCGAAACATCATCCAAAAGTCGCTGTACGATTCGTTCTCGGACTACGGAGCGGTCGTGGTTGCGAGCGTCGTGTTCGCGCTGGCGCACGTGCTCGCCTACGCGACGGGTTCGACGCCGCTCGAACTGGCGGGGACGCTCGTCGTCATCTTCTTCCTCTCGCTCGTCCTCGGAACGGTGTATCTAAAAACGGACAACCTCACGGCGTCGGCGCTCGTCCACGGGACGTTCGACGCCATCGTGTTCGGCGTGATGTATCTCCAGTTTGCAGGATAAATCCGGTTACTCGTGGTCTCCGCTCGGTCAGTTGGGATTCTTCCGTGAGAGCGGGCTGCCACAAATCGGGCACCGGTCTTTCTTCTCGTCGAACTCCCGACCGCATCCCGAGCACTGGAACGACCAGTCGCGCTGTTCCTCGATACCGTCCTGCGCGATGACTTCGACGGAAACGTCCAGTCGGTCGGCGACGTTCTGCATCGCGTAGTCGTCGGTGACGAGGGTCCCATCCAGTTCGAACGCGGACGCGACGAGTCGGATGTCGGTGTCCGAAAGCACGTCCAAGTCGCCCGTGTGGTCCGCCGCTCGGCGTACCTTCTCGACGGCATCGTCGCGGGGGATGTGAATGTGCATTCCCGAACCCTCCATGGCGTCGAACCGGAAGGCGTGTTCGCCTTCGAGTTCCTCCTGAACCATCGGAATCGACGCTGTCTGTTGGGTGGTGTGATACTCGTTGATGAAGGCTGAGGAGTCTAAAACGTACATTTACCGCTGAACGACGATGTAGTCTTTAACCGCTTGCACTCGGTTTACGGGTAGTTCGAAATGACCGTCCTCGTTCGTTTCGAGGTCGACGGTGTCGGTATCGAGCTGTTCGTCGGGTTCGACGACGAGGCTGGACAGCCCCCCCGTCTTCAGGTTCATGGTGATGTTGTAGAGCATTCCCAGTTCCGTACCGTCCGAACCCATGACGGCCTTTCCCGAGAGATTTTCCGCGAGTATGCTCGGCATACGAGGTGATTACCGACCGCTACTACATAAACTCCACGGGGAGTAGCCGCCCGCTTCGAATGAATTCGAGGCGAATCGGTGGACGGCCGGACGAGCGTGGCGATGGAGTTAAATGCCGTGCGGGGCTGTTCTGTGATAAGAACTTCTCCCGGGTGGTAGGTATGTCGGACACAGATACACACGAAACGGAAACTCGATCCCTCAGGACTCCCATCGTCGCAGTCCTCGGTCACGTCGACCACGGCAAGACCAGCCTGCTCGACAAGATCCGAGGCTCGACGGTCATCGAGGGCGAGGCGGGAGCGATTACACAACATATCGGCGCGACGGCCGTGCCGCTCGACGTGGTGTCGAAGGTCGCCGGGAAACTGGTCAACCCGGACGACTTCGACCTGCCGGGGCTGCTTTTCATCGACACCCCGGGTCACCATTCGTTTACGACCCTTCGGTCGCGTGGTGGCGCGCTGGCGGACATCGCCATCCTCGTGGTGGACGTCAACGACGGCTTCCAGCCACAGACGGTGGAGGCCATCAACATCCTCAAACAGTCACAGACGCCGTTCATCGTCGCCGCGAACAAGATAGACACGACGCCGGGGTGGAACCCCGAGATGGACGCCCCGGTCCAGCAGACGTACGAGGCCCAGAGCGACCGCGCGCGCTCGACGCTCGACAGCAGTCTGTACGAACTCATCGGCGAACTCAGCGACGCGGGCTTCTCGGCGGACCTCTACTGGCGCGTCCAGAACTTCCAGAACAACATCGGCGTCGTCCCCGTCAGCGCCGAGACGGGCGAGGGCGTCCCCGACGTGCTGACCGTGTTGATGGGTCTGGCCCAGCGCTACATGCGCGAGGACATGGAAATCGACGTGGCCGGGCCGGGTGCCGGAACCGTCCTCGAAGTCAAAGAGGAGAAGGGCTTCGGGACGACCCTCGACGTGGTGCTGTACGACGGCACCGTCCGTGCGGACGAAACCATCGTCGTCGGCGGGATGAACGAGCCCATCGTGACGGACGTTCGCGCCCTGCTGAAACCGCGACCGCTCGCCGAAATCCGAACCGAAGACCGGTTCGAGAAGGTCGATTCCATCGCGGCGGCGGCCGGGGTGAAAATCGCGGCACCGAATTTGGACGAGGCGATGGCGGGTGCGCCCGTCCGCGTCGTCCGTGACCGCGAAATCGAAGACGTCATCGAGGAGGTCCAAGCCGAACTCGCGGAAGTCGAGGTCAGCACGCAGGAGGAGGGCATCGTCGTGAAAGCCGACACCCTCGGAAGCCTCGAAGCCATCGTGAGCACGCTCGAAGAGGAGGAAATACCGGTCATGCGCGCGGAGGTCGGCGACGTCGCCCCGCGCGACATCCGCTTTGCGACGACCGCGGAGGAGCCGAAACACCGGACCATTCTGGCGTTCAACGTGGACGTGCTCGCCGACGCCGCGGACGAAGCGGAACAGCGCGACATCCGACTGTTCGACAGCGACGTCATCTACCAGCTCATCGAGGAGTACGAGGAGTACGTGGACGAGATGGAGCGCGCCCAACAGCAGACCGTCCTCGACAATATCACCCGTCCGGCCCGCTTCCGCATCCTCGAAGACCACGTGTTCCGACAGAACGACCCCGCCGTCGTCGGCGTCGAGATAATGTCGGGAACGGTACGGAACAACTCCTTCGTCGCCAAGTTCGAGGCGAACGAACCGAAACGCGTCGGCACCCTCAAGGGGATTCAAGAACAGGGCGACGACGTGGACGAAGCCCGCGCGGGAAGCCGCGTCAGCGTCGCCATCGACGGGCCGACGGTCGGCAGGCAGATCGACGAGGGCGACGAGTTGTGGATCGAACTCCCCGAGAAACACGCCAAGATTCTGGAACAGGAGCTTTCCGAGGACATCCCCGGCGACGAACTCGAAGCGCTCCGGATGTATCTCGACAAACAGCGCAAACGCGACCCGTTCTGGGGCAAGTAATTCCGCACAGTCACCACGAGGTGAGGGAGTTACGTTTTAGTTTTTCGCGGTAATAGTATCCGTCGGAGGTATCAATCGTGCGTGTGAGAAACCGATTCGGTAGCCGTATCGCTCGCGTCCCGGTTTCGTACTACGACTTCGTTCTGTTCGCCGTTCCGCTCGTGTTACTCGCGGGGTTGGTCGCGGCGGCAACTCTTTCGATTCCGCTTCACGTCGGCATCACCGTCTCCGGCATCGTGTCGGTGGTCGTCCTCGCCGACGCGATGTTCGTTCGACCGCCGTCCAATCGCCCACCTAACGGGCGGTCGGCGTGATTTTGTTCTCGACCGCCTGTTTGACTTGGAGGGCAGCACTGGCGGCGAGGCCGCGGGCTACCTCGTCGCGCTCCTCGGCGTCGATGAGTTCGTCGTCGTCGAGTTCGTGTTTCTCCGGTTCGAACCCGGCGCTGACGATGTGGCCGACGGGGGGTTGCACCGAGACGGACGCCTGCGGACCGGTGAGACTGTTCGTCACCTGCGAACCGATAACGTACTCCTCGGGGAGGTATTTGCGAGTCAACGTCGCAATATCGGCGACGCTATCCCGGAGATGGCGCCGCTGCTCGGGGGTAAGTTCGTCGACATCGACGGACGCGCGCTGTCCGGCCTGCGTCACGTCGGGAATGCCAGCGTAGGGAGTATTTCCATTCATGCGGTCTGCTACCCTTCGATAAGGGCGAGCGAGGTATAAACCCGTCGTCCCCGGAAACTAACAAATCGGCTCGCTCTCGCCGTACACCGCGAGGACGAGGGCGGTAACGTACGTCCCGGATTCGGCGTCCGCGGTGACGATTTTCGTCTCCTCGCCGGAGAAGTCCCAGTCGCGTAGCTCCCGGCCTGCTTCCAATCCGGCCCGAACCCGTTCCTCGATTTCCGCCGCGTCGGTTTCGCCCGACGCCTCGTAGAACAGTCCCGCGCCGTCGCTCTCGCTCCATCCGAGTCCGGCGGAGACGTGTCCCGGTCCGGCGCGCGTCGCCCGGGCTTCCACCACGGTCAGTCGATTTCCGGCGGGACCGAGGTCGGGCGCGGTGCCGACCGTCTCGACCGGCGTGTCGGCGGGGATGACCGACGAGACGGAGACGAGGTTGTAGTTGTGGACGTTCGCGTCCGCCAGCGCGGCGTCGTAGGACGACATCTTCGTCGGCCCGCTCGCGGTTCCCCAGACGACCCGAATCGTGCTCATGTTCGGTGGTCGGTTCGTCGCGCGAAAGGGTCTGTCGATTACCGTTGGACCTCGACCGAACTCCCGAGGTATTTCGAGACGACTTCCGACACCGAATCCGCCTTGAACGCCGCCAAATCATCGCCGATTTCGCCCTTCAGCGCGTCGTAGTACTCCTCGTCCGTCTCGAACGCGCGGTACTCGACGCTCGTCACGGGAACCCCGAGCGCTTCGCTCGTCAACTTCCGGAAATAGCGCTCGTCGCCGATATCGCCGCGCCAGAGGTTGTCCCGGAAGAACTGCCAGCCTTCTTCCCCGGGTGGGTCGGCGCGCCGGTAGAGGCGCGTCTCGAACTCCCGCGGTTCGAGCGTCACGCCCGACGCGTCGGGGTCGAGTCGGAATCGAACCGCGAAGACGTAGCGGGCGTCCATCAGCGCACGTCGTCGAAGCGCTCGGCCATCTCCACGTCGGTATCCGTGATGCCGCCCTCCTCGTGACTCGTCAACCGAACTTCGACTTCCTTGTATCCGATGATGATTTCGGGGTGGTGGAACTCCTCTTCGGCGACTTCGCCGACTTCGGAGGCGAACGCGACCCCCTTCAGGTAGTCGTCGAACTTGTAGGTTCGAACGATTTCGTCGCCGTCGCGCTCCCAGTCGTCCGGTTTCTGCTGTTCTATCTCCTCGTCCGAGAGCAAACTCGCCATAGGCTCCCGGACGGCGGGGATGCAAATAAAGGCATTCGCCAGCACCCACCTTTTGCTGCGGTCGGGAGCCGAAATCCGCGCCGTTTGGCGCGGATTTCGGCCTACCTCCCTGGCAAAAGCTGGACCAAAAGCACGGCGTCATCCCGCTTCCGTCGCTCCTTTCAGTCGCTCCGTCGGGGATTCCTTGGCCCGGAAATCTCCGATTTTCCGGTTGGGTTACTAGCGACTGACGGTTGTGTCACTGGCCGCTCTTAGCGGTTGTGTCGCCTGCCGTCCCGGAGAAAATCCTCTGTCGAGCGCTAAGCGGTCGTGAAAATGCGCGTCGCAATCGTCAATCGTCCGCGGTCGATTCGAGGTGTTCGGCCACGAACGCGGGCGGGTCGTCGCGGAACTCGGGGTCGAACAATTGGAGCGCGGTGTTGATGGTCGTCCAGTCGTCGTTCGCGGCGGCGTCGCGGAGGCTCTTGGTCGGCGGCGCGAGGAGTTGCGAGACCAGCGCGTCGGCCAGCGACTCGACGATGGCCCGCTGCTCCTCGTCGAAGTCCTCCGATTCGAGGCGCGAGAGCGCGGTCTGCAGTTCGCGCTCCTTGACCTGTTCCGCTCCCGCGTACATCTCGGCGATCACTTCGTCGGCCCGCTTTCGCTTGTACTGTTCGAGCAAGTTCTCGAATTCGCGGTCCACCATCGCCTCGACCGCTTGTGCGGCGGCGCGTCGTCGCTCGCGGGTTTCGTCCGTCACCGATTCGAGCGCCTGCATGTCGTGGACGATGATGTCGTCGAGCGCTGAGACGGCGGGGGACACGTCGCGCGGTTGGGCGATGTCCACGACCAGCGTCTCGCCGCAGTCGTCGAGCAGGTCCGCATCGAGGACGTGTCCGTCGCGTCCGGTCGCGGTGATGACGACATCTGCGCGCGGCAGACAGGCCGGAAGCGCGTCCAATCCGACGGCGCGGGTGTCGGGAAGGTACACTGCATCCGCGACCTCCTCCGCGCGCTCGATGGAGCGGTTGGCGACGATGAGCGTCTCGACCCCGGCCTCGGCGAACGCGTGGGCCGCGATGGTGCCCATCTCCCCGGCACCGATGACGAGCGCGGTCGCGCCCTCCAACTCCGAGTGGTCGCTCACGAGCGTCACGGCGGCGCTGCCCACCGAGACGACGCCCTCGTTGATGGCCGTCTCGGTTCGTGCGCGCTCGCCGACGTGGATGGCCTTCGTCAGCGCCTCCTCCAACATCGGGCCGACCGCACCGATTGCGCGCGCCGACGAGTAGGCGTCGCGTACCTGGCCGATTATCTGGTCCTCGCCGAGGACGAGCGATTCCAGTCCCGCAGCGACGCGGAGGAGGTGCCGAAGGCTCTCCTCGTGGCTCATCTCGATGACCGCCGAGCCGGTCACGTCGGTGACGAAATCGGCGAGCACCGTTCGTCCCGTTGCCGGTGCGTCCGTGACGACGTAGGCTTCGAAGCGGTTGCACGTCTGTAGGACGAACGCCTCCGAGACCTCCGGCTCCTCGGCGAGTCGCGCAACGGTGTCCTGCTGGTCGGTGTGACAAGCCGCCGCCACGTCGTCCAAACTGGCCCGGTCGTGGGAGACGCGGATGCCCGAAATAACACCAGTGCTCGGCGTCACAGGTTTTGCCTCCGGTGAATAGAAAACATACAGTTCATACGAAACACTCCGGACGTTCTTATCACGTGGTTAGGAAGGCGCGTACGTAAAGCCTTCTAACTCGTCCCGCTCTTCACTCCTCACTCGTCCCGCCCTTTACCCTTCGACGCCCGTTACCTCGAAGCCGAGGTCGCGGATGTCCTCCAGTATCGCGTCCTGGTCGGCGCTGGCTTCGTAGTAAAACACGATGTCGAACGTTCCGTCGCGGAGCAACTGCTGGCACTCCCAGACGAACTCCTCGTCGTCGAGCGTCAGTCCTTGGTGTTGGTTCGACGCGAAGTTCGTGTCGTCGCTTCCGGAGTAGACGTAGGTGTCGCGCGGGTCGTGGCCCGCGTGCTCCGCGATGATGTCGCCGACGTCCACCGACGCTTGGTGCATCTCGATGTCCTCGTCGCTCCCGAGGTCGGTGTGGACGATGGCTCCGTTGAGTTCTATCTCTCCGGGTTCGAGCAGTCGCTTCGTGCGCTCGTAGAGGTCGTCGTCGATAACGCTGTCCATACTCACGGATACGTGGCTGCCGTTATACGACCTACGGTTACCGCCGCGGCTCAAAAATCGTTGTTTTCGCGCGGCAGCGTGAACTCCCGCGAGAATCAGTTTCTACTGATACCGTTTACAGGCGCTGGACGTTGGTCGCCCGCGGTCCTTTGTCTGCCTGTTCGATGTCGAATTCGACTTCCTGCCCTTCCTCGAGGTCCGGGCCACCGACGTCTTCCATGTGGAAGAACACGTCTTCGTCAGAGTCCTCAGTGTCGATAAAGCCGTAGCCGCCGGTGTCGTTGAAGAAGTCAACCGTACCTTTCGCCATTGCGTTCTACCAAAGTAATCCCATACTTAAAAAGCTATGCAACTCCCAACGATCATTGTGAGCACATACCACGATACTCGGAGGACAAGGCTGATACTCGTCGGGTGAGTGGAAGGGAACAAGACGATGTTGAGGTGGGTTCGGCGACAACTGGAAACGGCCTACGAGCGGCAGTTACGGCGAAGCGTCTCGGGCGCACCCGCGCACGTCGCGGTCATTCAGGACGGCAACCGACGCTACGCCAGCAAACAGGGCGGGGAAGCGTCCGACGGGCACCGCGAAGGGGCGAAGACGACCGAGCGCGTCCTCGACTGGTGCGACGAAATCGGCGTCGAGGAACTGACGCTGTACACCTTCTCCACCGAGAACTTCGAGCGCCCCGACCACGAACGCGAGGCCCTGTTCGACCTGCTCGAAAACAAACTGTACGAGTTCGCCGACGCCGAGCGCGTCCACGACAGCGGCGTCTGCATCCGGGCTATCGGCGACGTCCAACAACTTCCGCCCCGCGTCAGGGAGGCAATCGACTACGCCGAACGGCAAACCGGCGACTACGACAACTTCGTCCTCAACATCGCGCTCGCTTACGGCGGCAGAAACGAACTCCTCGGCGCGGCGCGCGACGTGGCCCGCGAAGTCGAGTCGGACAACCTTGACCCGGCCGATATCTCCGTCGAAACCATCGAGTCGCGCCTCTACGCCCGACCGCTCCGCGACGTGGACCTCATCATCCGCACCGGCGGCGACGAGCGGACCAGTAACTTCCTGCCGTGGCACGCGAACGGCAACGAGGCCGCCGTGTTCTTCTGTACGCCCTACTGGCCCGAGTTCTCCAAAATCGACTTCCTCCGGGCGGTCAGAACCTACGAGTCGCGCGCACAATCGTTCAGGCAGGCGAAAGTCCAGCGCGCGCTGGCGCTCGTCCGTGCCGTCGGCGGCGTGGAGTTGGACGAAGCACGCTCCGTCTTGCACAAGTTCGCCGAGTACGTCCCCGACAGTGCGACGGTCGAGGAGATAGAGGGCGGCGACGAACGCCAAACGACAAAATAAGACTGCTTTCTACATCGAGTCCAACAACGAGTCGCCCAACCGTCTCAGCGAACCGATTCCACCCGTCTCGACGTTCTTCGTTAGCGGCGTCGTCCCTGACGCGACGATTGGGGTGCCGCTCACCCGGAGGTGCGCGTCGTGAATCTCCGTCCGTCGGCCGCTCTCGATGGTGATGCCGTCTCGACTGCCGAAATGGTGTTGAACGGTGACGTCCGACAATCGGCATCCGTCCCGTCCCGCGAGCAGGATGGCGGTCCCCTTCGGGGCGGCACCGTAAATCGAGACGTTCTCACAGGTGACTTCGTGGTTCGCCGGAAGGTGGTCCATGCTCGGCATCGTGGTCGGGTCGTATTCGGTGGTCGGCGTCCGGACGTGAATGGCCGGAACGCTGTGGTTAGTCTGAATCGCGGTGTTCGTGATTCGGGCGGTCCCGAACTGCTTTTCGACGACGATTCCCCCGGAGCTGTACGTGCCCGTCAGGTCCGTAATCTCGACGGTACAGTTGTCCACCCTCGCGTTCGTCCCTTCTTCCAACCAGATTCCCCGCATGTTCGGCTTCACCTCCGGGTTCCGCGGGCCGTCGATACGGACGGTTGCGCCTTCGACCCGCGCGCCGCTCGTCCCGCCGCCGATGCGTATCTGGTCGATGCCGTTGTTCGCGTACGTTCCGCCCCGCACGAGAAGCGGGCCGGAGTGCGGTGACGCGTACAGCCCTTCCGCCCAGTGTTCGACCCGACAATCGACGAACTGAAGCGACCCGTCGCCGCTGTGAGTGAAGATGGCGTTTCCCTTCTTCGACCCGCCACGCATGCGGACGCGCTCGACGAGCAGCGACGCGGCGCGCTTCGGAACTTCGAGTTCGAGACCGCTCCGCGGGGTCGTCCCGTGGTGCCCCTCGAACGCGAGGTCCCGGAGGACGTTTCGCTTCCCCGCGACGGAGAACGCGACGACTGGGGCCGCCGCGGGGTCCGCGTAGTCGAACGTGAACCCGTCGAACAGGAGGTTCCGAACCCGCTCGCCGTAGATCCAGTTCCCCTGCTCTTCCGGTGGAACGAGCAGCGTGGCGTCGTTGCCAACGAACCCACAGTTCGAGCGGCCGGAAAGGTCGAGCTCCGTGAGTCGATACGTTCCGGGCGGAAAGTAGAACAGCGCGCCGTCGCGCATCGACCGGTTCAGGACGTCATCGACTGGCTCGGTTCCAGTCCCGTCCGCGCCCAGTTCACCGACGTCGATGACCGCCTCGAATCGGTCGCGGTACGGACCCACGACGGACTCCTTGCTCGGGGGAGACCGTCCGCCACAGCCCGCGACCGCCGTCGAGAGCGCGACACCGGCCGCTCGGAGATACGCTCGTCTCCTCGGCCCGTCGCTCGGAGTCCCCATCCCAGTCGGTTTGACCGTCGGATTCCATTTGAGAATTGGGGACGTAACGGATGCGGACGAAGCTGTCGGGAATATAAGCAGACCCTGCAACGCCAAAATCTGAGGTGCACCGCAGCCTGAGTGACCCTACCGTCCGAACCGCCGCTGTCGATTCTTGTAATCGAAAATCGCGCGCAGATAGTCCCGTTTGCGGAAATCGCGCCAGTTCACGTCGGTGAAGTACAGCTCGGAGTACACCGACTGCCAGATCATGAAGTCAGAGAGGCGCTCCGCACCGGTTTTGATAACGAGGTCGGGGTCGGTCGGGAAGACCAGTCGGGACTCGATTTCCGACTCGTCGATGTCGGCGGCGGAAACCGTCCCGGCCTCCACGTCCTCTGCGACTGCGCGGACCGCCTCGGCGAACTCGTGTTTGCCGCCGAGTCCGATACTTATCTGAATCGGCGCGTCAGCAGGCGTGAGGTCGTCGGGTCCGCGAACGGCGATGGATCGGGGTGCGCGGACGTTCTCCAGTTCGCGTTCGAGGGTCGGCACCGCGCCCGAATCCAGCACGCTCACGTAGACCGTGATGCGTTCTGCCCCGTAGTCGAACGCCCACTGGAAGAACGATTCGAGCGTCTCGTACGCGCCCTGTTCCAGCAGGTCGCGTTCCGTGATGACGACGGCGACGTGGCTCGGCGGGTCGGCGTCGTGTCGTCGCACGCGGGCCGTGAGGTACTGGTCGTAAAGTCCCACTGCGGTTAGGTTGCCGCTATCGACGCTTAAACGTCACGCCCTGCGCCGTTCGGGAAGATTAAGTGCCCGTCCGCGAAAACGAAACTCGTGACTTCGAGCATTCGGCGGGCGGCGGCGTTCGCGGCTATCGCCACGCTATCCCTCGCCGCATCGGTGCTGGTTGCGGGTGTGGCGGCGCTGTTCGCCGCGGTGGGTGCGGTCGCGCTCGTCATCGACGACGGCCCGTTGTTCGACCTCTTCGCACGGCCGAGCGACCGCAGTGAAGGACGATTGCGCGGACTCGCCGCGTTCTCCTTTGCGACCGCCGGACTCGCCATGCTCGTCATGCTCGTCGATTTACCGACGAGCGTCTTCGCCGCCGCCGTCTGTCTGCTCGCCTACGGAAATCTGACGGAACAGCTCGTCAGAACTCGGAGCAACGCGACTATCACCGCGACGGCCGGGTTCACGGTCGGCGGGTTCTTCGCGGCCGCAGTCGCACAGGTATTCGTCCGAAGCGTCCAAGGCAGTCCCGTCGAACCGGCGATTCCCGAAATCGTCTTCCTCGCCGCGAGCGGCGCGCTGTTGGCCGGGCTGCTTCGGTCGGTCCTCTTCGAGCGCGACGACCCGTTGGTGATGTTCTCCGTAGCGCTCCTGCTGTGGCTCTTTACCGACCTCACGATGACCGTGACGGAACTCGACATCGTGCTCGCCATCGCCATCACGGTCGGCTTCGGCTACGTCTCGTGGGCGCTCGATACGGCGTCCGTGACCGGCATGCTCACCGGCATCCTCCTCGCGTTGCTCACCATCGTCCTCGGCGGCTACCCGTGGTTTGCCGTCCTCATCTCCTTTTTCGCGCTGGGGGGACTGTCGACGAAGTTCAGGTACGAGCAGAAGCGAGAGAACGGCGTCGCGGAAGCCAACGAGGGCGCGCGCGGCGGCGGCAACGTCCTCGGGAACGCTGCCGTTGCGCTGGTCGCCGTCCTCGCGTTCGCCGCCAGCGACCGGCTTCCCGTTTCGGAAGCCGTCTTCCTCTTCGCCTTCGCGGGGAGCATCGCAGCCGCCATGAGCGACACTCTGTCGAGCGAAATCGGCGGCGTCTTCGACAATCCGCGACTCATCACGACGTGGCAACCGGTCGAACCCGGAACCGACGGCGGCGTGACGTGGCAAGGCGAGGTGGCCGGGGCGTCCGGCGCGACAATCGTCGCGCTCATCGCCGTCGCGCTGTTCGGGTCCATCGGTCCGCTCGGCGGTGCCGTCATCGCGCTGGCCGGTATCGGCGGCATGACGGTCGATAGCCTTCTCGGCGCGACGGTCGAAGGTGAGGGACTCGGCAACCAGAGCGTCAACTTCCTCGCGACCCTCTCGGGGGCGCTCCTCGGTGCCGGACTCGCGTTGCTGGTGGGTCTGGCGGCGTGATTCGACCCGCCACACCGGACGACCGTCCGCGGCTACAACGGATTCGGACGTGGCTTCCCGAACCGACGCCGGGACTCCTCGAAACGGCGATTTCCGGGGTCGGGTCGGTCCTCGTCTCGACGGCCGACGGCGTGCCGGTCGGCTACGTTCTCACCATGGTCGCGGACGACGCCTACGTCGCCGAACTCGTCGTGGAACCCGCACACCGCGGAGAGGGGCGGGCGACGCGACTCCTCGGCGCGACGGTGGACATGGCCCGCGACCGAGGTTGTGATCGCGTTTCGCTGACGGTGCACGAAGAAAACGACGTCGCACGGTCGCTCTACGAGTCGCTGGGATTCGAACGCCGCGGGCGGGAACCGGACTACTACGCCGACGGCGGCGATGGATTGCTGTTCGAAAAGCGGTTGTGAGGATTACTCGTTCAGGAGGTCGTCCGCGATGATGATGCGGACGGTCGTCGGCTTTTTGACGAACTCGCCCTCCTCTCGGGCGATAATCTGTTCGACGCCGCGCTGGGCGGACACGTCGAGGATTCGCTGGCTCAGACTGCCGTCGATGACGACGGCGTGCGGGACGGTCGCCGAGTCTTCGATGGTTGCAAACGCTTCGTCCACCGGTGCGTCCGCGAGGACGCCGAAATCGTCGTCCAGCAGGCGCACGGTGTCCGTTTTGCCGCCGATGACCGCTTTCGCGTGCCCGCGAAGCGTCATCGGTTCGCGTTCGGCGCGCGATTCGGCGACGGTTTCGGACGCATCGAGTTCGTCAGCGTGCTCCGCGGCGTCCGACTCGGAATCGTCGGCCGTCGATTCCGAGTCGGCTGTCGAAGCGTCGATTTCGTCGGCCGAGTCGGGTTCTTCCGGCGCGTCGGCTTCCTCGACGCGTCCGCTCTCGCCGTCTTCACTCTCGCGTTCGGGTTCGTCGCGGTCCGCCTCGCCCGACGGTTTCATCGGGTGGGGCACCGTTTCGCTCTCGGTTTCGGGTGCGGGGAGCGTGCTGCCGTCGGTCGCGGCCATCACGGTCCCGTCGGAGTCGAACCGCTCGAACCGTCGTTTCTGTCGGAGGGACGCCATCACCTCGTCGCGCGAAAGGTCCTCGACGGACGTCCCCCGGGGCGCGACGGCGACGTAATCGATGTCGCCCACTTGGTCGAGTTCCTTCAGAATCAGGTCTCCGCCTCGGTCGGCGTCGAGGAACGCCGTGGTCGTCCGCTCCTGCGTGAGGTCCGCGACGGTGTCGGGGACGTTCGTCCCCTCCACCGCGATGGCGTTCTTGATGCCGTATCGGAGGAGCGTCAGGACGTCGGCCCGGCCTTCCACGACGATGATGGCGTCGCTGTCGGTGACGTTCGGTCCCGCGGGAAACCCTTCGTATTCGGTGATGTCCTCGACGCGGATGCTCTGGCGAACTTCGTCCAGAATCTCCTGGCTGGTCATCACGCTATCGTCGAACGAAGAGGAAAGCAGGTCCTTGGCGCGGTCGACCACTTCGCGGCGTTTCGCGGCCCGGACGTCTTCGATGCTGGCGATGCTCACGCTGGCCCGACACGGGCCGACGCGCTCGATGGTTTCGAGCGAGGCCGCCAGAATCGCCGTCTCTACTTTATCGAGGCTGCTGGCGATGGTGATGGTGCCAAACGACTGTCCATGTTCGCTCTCGATGTGAACGTCGATACGGCCGACTTTGGATGACTGTTGGAGGTCGCGTAAATCGAGGTCGTCGCCGAGTAGACCTTCGGTCTGGCCGAAGATCGCCCCAACGACGTCACTGCGTTCTACCACCCCGTCGGCGGTAATGTCTGCGTGAATGAGGTATTTCGCTGTATCGTCCATGAGTGATGAACTGCCCTCGGGGAGGGCGTGATTGTGATGCGTCCATGAGCGTTGCCATGGATACGTCTCATTGTGGCGCTCCGACGCCCAAATACCTGTCGTCACGGGGGTTCTGTCCGGTGATTTTACCACATTATTCCAACTAAATTCATCGATGGTTGGAATTTGACCGATGGGGGGTTCGTTACCCGTTCAATTCCCGAAGGCGTTCCGCACCGTGGGCGAGTGACGCGAGCGGGTCGGCCGGGTTATCGTGTTCGTAGACGAGCCAATCCGCTCCGACTTCCTTCGCCGTATCCACACACGCGGTCAGGTCCACGTCGCCGTCCCCGAGTTCGACCGGCTCCCCGTCGTGTGTGTCCTTGACGTGGACGAGCGGAACGCGGTCGCCCAGCGACCGGAGGAGCGAACGCGGGTCCGCCCCCGCCGCGACGGCCCATCCGATGTCGAGTTCGATTTCGACCTCCGACTCCGAGAGGAATATCTCGAAGCCGGTTTCGCCGTCCACCGACGCGAACTCGTGGTCGTGGTTGTGGTAGCCGAGCGAGGTGCTGTGTCCCTCCATCCGCGCCGCGAGTTCGTCCAATCGGCGGGCCGTTCGAGTCGCCGCCTCCCGGCTCTCGAAGTGTGCGGCCTCGAGGTAGGGAACGACTACCCACTCGCAGCCGAGTCGATGGTATTCGCGTGCGACCCGTCCGGGGTCGTCCTCCAACTCGCCGATAGGGACATGGGCGGCGGCGGCTTCCAATCCCGCGTCGTCCAGCGCGTCGGCGACGGCCGCCGGGTCCGCATCGCCCAACCCCGCAAACTCCACGCCGTCGAAGCCAGCCTCGCCGACCCGCGCGAGCAGGTCGGGGAGCGGTTCGTTCAGTTCACGGAGCGTGTACAGTTGAATCGCGGTTCGCGTCATGGGTTCCACGTGCTACCCCGACGGCTTTAGTGGTTGTTCTCCCTGTAACGCTCGTTCCCCGTCTCGATTTCATTCCGTCGAAACCGCATCAACGGGACGGGTACGAACCCGGGTTTCGAAGAGGAATTCTCTTCGAAATCGACCTCCGAACATTTTTGGCAACTCTTATCACCGTCGGTTCATACGTTCGGATAATGATTAGCAATCTCGGGCGAATAGGTTGGGCGGTCGTGTTCGCGGTGCTCATCGCGCTCACCATCCCGTGGTTCCTCTGGGGCGACGGGCGGGTCGCGTACGGGTTGCCGGTGTGGCTCTGGTGGCACATCGGTTGGATGATCGTGGTGTCGCTCGTCTTCACGCTGTTTGCGAACCGCGCGTGGGGCATCGGCATCGAGGAGGGAGCATGAGCGACACGACGCTCCAGTTGGGCATCATCGGCGGCTATCTCGTCCTCTCGCTGTTGATCGGCCTGCTCGCGTATCGGCTGACCGACCGAACCGCGGAGGATTACTACCTCGCCAGTCGGACCTTCGGGACCGTCGTCCTGCTGTTCACGACCTTTGCGACGCTCCTGTCGGCGTTCACGTTCTTCGGCGGGCCGAACGTCGCCTACGGGTCCGGCCCGGAGTGGATTCTCGTCATGGGATTGATGGACGGCGTGCTGTTCGCCGTCCTCTGGTACGTCGTCGGCTACAAGCAGTGGCTCCTCGGGCGCGAACACGGCTACGTCACGCTCGGCGAGATGCTCGGCGACCGGTTCGGTTCGTCCGCACTCCGCGGCCTCGTCGCCGCAATCAGTCTCTTCTGGCTGTTCCCCTACGTCATGCTCCAGCAGGTCGGGGCCGGAACCGCGCTTGAAGCGCTGACCGGCGGCGACATCTCTTACGCCGTCGGCGCGGGTCTCGTGACGGTGTTTATCATCGCCTACGTCGTCCTCTCGGGCATGCGCGGCATCGCGTGGACCGACACATTACAGGGTGCGTTCATGCTCGTCATGGTCTGGGCCGCCACGCTCTGGGCGCTCACCGAGTTCGGCGGCATGAGCGCCGCGACCGCCGGAATGGCGAAATCGAATCCCGAATTTCTCTCGCTCGGCGGCGTGCCGTACTCCCCGCAGTGGATGCTCTCGCAGGCCATCGGCATCGCCTTCGGCGTGGCGATGTTCCCGCAGGTCAACCAGCGCTTCTTCGTCGCCCGGTCGAAGAAAGTCCTGAAGCGCACGTTCTCGCTGTGGCCCATCCTCGTCGTCCTGCTGTTCGTCCCCGCGTTCATGCTCGGCGCGTGGGCGCGCGGCCTGCCCATCGACGTGCCGGAGAACGGCAACGTCCTTCCCATCGTGCTCTCCGAGTACGCTCCCGCGTGGTTCGCCGCGCTGGTCATCGCGGGTGCCATGGCCGCGATGATGTCTTCGTCGGACTCGATGCTCCTCTCCGGGTCGTCGTACTTCACCCGCGACCTCTACCGCCCGTTCGTCAATCCGAACGCCAGCGATAGCTGGGAGGACACCCTCGGACGCATCGGCGTCGCCGTCTTCGCAATCGCCGCGTTCGTCGCCAGCCTGTACACCCCCGGCACCATCATGACCATCGGTTCGACGGCCTTCGGCGGATTCGCCCAACTCGCGCTCCCCGTCATCGTCGCCCTCTACTGGAAGCGGGTGACGCGAACTGGGATGTTCGTCGGACTTCTCGGCAGTCAAGTATTCTACCTCGCCAGCGTGTTCCTGCCGTTCGTGCCGGACACCTACGGCGGGTGGCTCGCGTCCGTCGTCGGCATGCTCCTCGGTCTGGTGCTGACCGTCTCCGTTTCCGCCGTGACCGCGGCCGCTCCGAGCGAGGAGACGGACCTCTACTTCGACCTCCACGCCGACTAGCATCCGGTGTCTTTTGTCGATGCAAATCGGCGACTCTCGCTTTTCCTGTTTCTGAACGGTCTCCCGTCTTGGTTTCCACACGGCCGACAATAGTTGGATGGCTGATGCCTCGAAAGCCCCCGCCCGCTCGCGGTCGATGTGCGAGATATTCTGGCCTCTCCGCCACGTTCGGCCAGAATAGTTGCCCGCACACCGACCACGCAGACGCGAGCGGGCGGCCCCTTTCAATCCAACCACACAGACAGCACCGCGACACCCACACCCTCCCCAACCGATTGCGTTCCTCACTTCGTTGCGGTACTCATCCCTCGCGTGATAACCCGCAAGCCTTCGGCCCCAATAGCCGAAGGCTTGCTGTCGCACACGCCGAGGTGGACTGCCCAGATTCGAGCAAATCTCGTCTTTTACTCTGGCGCGCGCTGTCGGGGCGACGTGGCCAGCGGTCGGCCACGTCGTTCCGTCGTAGCGTGTGAGGGATGACTGAGCGAATGCGAAGGAATCGGCTGGGGAGGGAGTGGCTGATGCGGTTGCGGTGCTGTGGGAGGACTTCTGAAAACCTCCGCCGTTCAACTCCCCGCTCGTTCCTCGCGGGGATGAAAGAGGCCGCCCAGTCAGCGGGAGGCCGCCCGGTCAGCGGGAACTTCTCGTCGGCCCGAACGGGGAACGATTTCGAAAAATCTCCCACGCATCCCCCAAACGCGTTGACGACGACTTTAAACCCGTTTCGTGAGAATTTCCGCGCATGCAGACACACATCGTCCCGGTCGGCTTCGACTACGACCGGCTCATCGCGCCGCTCGTGCGCGACCAACTCGACGTGGACCGCGTCATCCTCCTGGAGGGCGCGGTGGGCAGCGAGGCCAACGTCGAATACTCGCGGAACCTCTCCCGCAAACTCGGCAAGGACTTCGAGAACCTGCTCGGCGCGGAAACTGAACGCGTCGTCATCGAGGACGTGTACGACTACGACACCGCGTTCGAACAGGCCTACGACCGCATCAACGCCGAACTCGACGGCGGCGGCGAGGTGTGGGTGAACGTCAGCGCCATGCCCCGAACGGTCAGCTTCGCGTTCGCCACCGCCGCTCACTCCATCATGGTCGAACGGCAGGAGGACCGCGAGCGGATTCACACCTACTACACCGCCCCGGAGAAGTATCTGGAGACGGAACTCGCCGAGGAACTCCGCGAGGAGACCGATCTGCTCGAATCCGTCTTGAACGGCGAAGTGGACGAAGGGAGCATCGAAACCCACCTCGAACGCGCCCGCGACCTGCTCTCGGAGTTCGACGAGCGCGGGACGACCATCGGCGCGAAGCGCGTCGGCTCGGGACACATCGTGGAACTGCCGGTCGCCTCGTTCTCGAACGTCAAGCCGTTCGAGGAACTCATCCTGTTCACGCTCGGCGACCACGGTCAGTTCGAGAGCGTGAGCGAACTCGCCCAGACCTTGGCCCGCGATCTGAACGAGGAGTACACCGACAGCTTCCGCTCGAAAGTCATCTACAACGTTGACCGCCTCGGACCGGGCGGAAAGGGCTACATCGAACAGGAAGAGGAGGGCAAATCCTACCGCACCCGACTCTCACGAATCGGGGAGCTGTGGGTGCGGGCACACACGAACGGGGACGCGTAGGGCGGAGGACAGACGCGTAGGGCGGAGGGCGGTCCAATCGGCTGTTTTCCCTTCTACAGGTACTCTTTCCACTGCTCGCGGAGGTCTTCGAGGAACCCCTCTTCGCCCGCCGCCTCCAACTGCTCCGTCGCGAGCGTCCAGTACTGGCCGCGGTGTTCGACCAGTTCGTCGTCGGCCAACTGGCTCAACACCGGGCCGACGCTACCATCCGGGATGTCCGTGCCGTCGCGCACCTCGGACCGAGTGAACGCCTGCTGGTCGTTCACGGCGAGAAACGACATCACGCGGTGGGCGTTGGTTCCTTGTCGAATATCGAGCGCGGCGTCCGGCAGGTGTCGAAACTCGTCTCTGTCGATGGGCATGGCACGGATTTCGACGGGATTATACTAAAATATACTGGGTAGTACTGAATGCCATCGAATACTACTAGAACAGCTGTTTCGATACTGATTCCTCTCCTGTTTCACTGATTCCTCCGGTTTTCAACTGGAACGTCCCGAGAACACCGAACGCTGGTCGTGACTTTTCGCCTCGTTTTTATCATCCCGTCTCTCTCGCTCCGCTTCTATCGTCCAGTTCCTATCGCTCCGCTTCTATCGTCCCCGCCTCCAACTTCTCCACCCGCGTCGTGAGCGCCAGGAACGTCGCCAGCAGAGTGATGACGACCGCACCGGCCGCCGCGATTTCGTGGGTCGGCGACGGATGGCTGTATCCCGCGGCGAGGATTTGTTGGGCCGGAAGGCCGGTGTGGTGGGGTGTACCGACGATGGGAACGAAGTAGTCAACGAAGTCGTTGAAGCCGTACCAGACGACGGCGACGAAGACGGCACCGACCGGAAAGTCGCTGTAGCGGTGGATGAGAAACGCCTCGACGACCATGGCGAGGTGGCTACAGAACAGAAAGGCGTACATCGGCCAGCCGACGCCGATGAATCCCGAGAAGAACGCGGCCAGCACGAACGGCGTCCACAGGCCGAGTTTGATGCACCCGAAGAAGGCGAGCATGTTCACCCACTCGTTGTTCCGTCCGAGTTTCCACAGGGCGAGCGACAGCGCGATGAACAGCGTCGCCATCGGGCTGTCGGGGACGAAGGGCCACATGACGGCCGGTTCGACGCCGAACTGCCACGTCATTAGCGGGTCGGAAAACGGGTACGGGTGAAAGCCGTAGTACCAGAAGCCGAACGCGGTGCCGACGAGGTTGATTATCACGATGGGCCACGCCATTCGCAAGCCGAAATCCTCCAGCCATTGGGGAAGCGGTGCGACGTACCACGGGAGGTCCTCAAGCGGCGGGAGGGTCGTCATACCCACGGCGAGGAATTGTCGGGGCAAAGAGGCTTCGGTTGGCGTGTCACCGCATTAGCCGTTCCGCAATCGGTACGTCTTAACCCTCCCCTTCGTTAGGGGCATGCATGGCAGAGCCAACCGACATCGAGGAACTGAAGCGCGGCACGGAACTGGTCAAGCGCGGGTTCGCCCGCATGCAGAAAGGCGGCGTCATCATGGACGTCGTGAACCCAGAACAGGCTCGCATCGCGGAGGACGCGGGCGCGGTCGCCGTCATGGCGCTCGAAGCCGTCCCGGCGGACATCCGAAAGCGCGGCGGCGTGGCGCGGATGGCCGACCCCGCCGACGTCGAGGAGATCATCGACGAAGTGTCCATCCCGGTGATGGGAAAGGCGCGAATCGGTCACACGACCGAGGCCCAAATCCTCGAATCCATCGGCGTGGACATGATAGACGAGTCCGAGGTGCTCACCCCGGCGGACGAGAAGTACCACATCGACAAGCGCGAGTTCACCTCGCCGTTCGTCTGCGGCGCGCGCAACCTCGGCGAGGCGCTTCGCCGCATCAACGAGGGCGCGGCGATGATCCGAACCAAGGGCGAGGCCGGTACGGGCGACGTGAACCAGGCCGTCCACCACCAGCGCACCATCAAGGGCGCGATTCGAGAACTGCAGGGCAAGACCCACGAGGAACGCGAGATGCTCGCCCGCGAACTCGAAGCCCCCGCGGAACTCGTCCACGAAACCGCCGAAGCGGGCCGTCTCCCCGTCGTCAACTTCGCGGCGGGCGGCATCGCCACGCCCGCCGACGCGGCGCTGATGATGCACCACGGCTGCGACGGCATCTTCGTCGGGTCGGGTATCTTCGGTGCGGAGGACCCCGTGCTGATGGGCAACGCCATCGTGGAAGCGACGAACAACTGGGACGACCCGGAGCGCCTCGCCGAGATTAGTAAGGACATCGGCTCGGGCATGAAGGGAGAGGCCAACGTGGACCTGCCCGAAGAAGAGAAGATGCAGGGCCGCGGAAATTAATCAAGATCCCTTTTCGCCGCGCGTTAACGCGCTTTCGATTCGAGACGGAGTGGCAACCGCGTCAGTCGGTTCGTGCGTCCATCAGTCGGTTCGTGCGTCCATCAGTCGGTCTGCCGGTACGTCATTCGAACCAGCGTCTCGACGCCGCCTTCGGGGACTTCCATCTCGGGGTCGAACAGCTCGAAGCCGACCGACTCGTAGTAGGGCACCAGTCCACGGCGACAGAGCAGCGAGAGACCGACGACGCTCTGTAGGTCGGGGTGGTCCACGACGGCTTCCATGAGTATCTTACCGAACCCTTCGCCGCGGCGGTCGGTGGCCACTATCACGTCGAAGACGTTCGCGTAGTACGTGTAGTCGGTCAGGATACGTGCTGCAGCGACGAGAGTACCATTCTCCTCGACGCCGACCGCGACTTCGGTTTCGGCGAGGGCGGTTCGGACATCTGCGGCCTCGCGGTCCTCCCACCACTCGTATTCCTCGTACAGGTCGGTCAACTCTCCTGCGTCGTCGAGTTCGATGTCGCGTGTGAGTACCATCCATTAGTTCGTTTCCTTTTCTTAAATAATGGTTTTTCGAGAGTATGGGAATGTGTGTCGTGGTGGTTCGTAGAATTTGCCAGCGATGGTGGCCGCATCGATCACTTCCGCAGTTCGACCTGTATCGACTTCGCCGTACTGATCACCTGACCGGTTATGTCCTCCTGGAGGTAGCGACCGGACAGTTGACCTCTGGGTCCACAGATTCCGATCGCGGCGGCTGGCGCGCGCTCGTCGAGACCGAATGAGATTCCGATGCCGACGACTCCCTCGAACTGTTCTTCTCTGGAAAACGCGATCCCCTTATCTCGAATCGACCGCAACTCCGTTTCGAGCGACTGTCGGTCTGAAATAGTGTGGTCTGTCACCGATGGCAGGCCGTGTCGCGCGACAATCTCGTCGATTCGGTCTGTTTCGAGCGCAGCGAGAATCGCCTTTCCGGGCGCGGAGACGTGTAACGGGAACGCATCGCCACAAACGTAGTCCGGTGACCAGATGTCGGTACCCGCCATGTACGTGCAGATGCCGAGTCCGTCTTCCTCGACGAGGAGCGTCACGACTTCGCCGGTCGTCGTGGCGAGGTTGTCGACGTGTGATCGTGCGACGCGGTAGGCCTCGTGGTTCGAGCGCGTCTGCTCGCCGGGCGATAGCAAGCGGAGTGACGGACAGTATTTTCGGTTTTCTCTCCGGACGTAGCCGAGTTCCGAGAGTGTCCCCAAGTGGTTGTAGGTCACCCCTTTCGAGAGTCCGACCGCGTTGGACAGTTCCGTGACTCCCATCGGTCGATCTGCCTCGACGAGCGTCTCTAAAATTTCGAACGAATGTGTCGTTGCTTCGACGATCTTCGGGCTTTGGCTCGACATCACTCGATTCCCGATAGGAGCTAGAAATCCATATCAGTTGTTCTTCAGAGGAAAACAACTCCCTCGAAAGAGTCGATTGATAACTGGCCGAGACGTACATAATCGTTCATTATTTGGGTTTTCACCTACTATTTTTACGTTGAATGGAATCCTGTTTTCCAGAGAAGAACGATTCTGAAATGCAGATATCGTGGTTCTCGACGCGTGAAAGGCGATATTTGGTTTTTGAGGGGAAACATTTAACAGTGACTTCTGAATGGGGTTGGGCAGTTAGTTCGATGAAGGCAGCAACATTCACGGACGTAAACTCGGTGGAAATCGACGACCGGCAACGACCGGAGCCGGACAGCGATGAACTGCTCGTAGAAGTCACTGCCTGCGGCGTCTGTACGACGGACGTGCACATGTACAGCGGGTCACTCACCGTCGATTACCCGATGACCCCTGGCCACGAGAGCGCCGGGGAGATAGTGGCAGTGGGCGACGACATAGACGACTACGAGGTGGGTGACCGCGTCGCGATCAACCCCTCGATCCCGTGCAACGAGTGTTCGGCGTGTAAATCCGGACGGGAAAACCTCTGCAAGGATCTCACCTCGCTCGGCGGCGCGGCCGAACATATCATCGAGGGTGCGTTCTCGGAGTACGTAACGGCCCCTGCCAGCAACGTCGAAGACATCGGCGACATGGATTACCGGACGGCGGCCTTCGCGGAACCCCTTGGTTGCTGTATCAACGGCGTCGATCAGATCGGTCTCACCAGCGGTGAGACGGTCGTCATCGTCGGCGCTGGTGCAATCGGGCTGTTGCTCACGCAACTGCTCCGGGCGAGTGCTACTGGGCCCCTCGTCGTCTCCGAACCCGTCACGGAGCGACGTGAGGCGGCGCTCGACATCGGTGCGGACTACGTCATCGACCCGACCGAGGAGGACCCGACGACGGTGATCCCGGACCTCGTCGGTTCCGTCGATGTGGCCATCGAAGCCGTTGGACTGCCAGACACCATCGAGCAAGCCCACGAACTCACCGGACCTGGCGGTCGAACCCTCGTGTTCGGCGTTCCGCCGGAGGATGCGACGGTCGAAATCTCACCGTTCGACGTGTTCTACGAGGAACGAGAGATTGTCGGTACCTACTCGTTGACTCCGGACTCGTTCGCCCGTGCGGTCACGCTTCTCCAGAACGGTCGCATCGATACTGACACGCTCGTCACTGACGAGTTCTCACTCGACGACATCGAACTGGCGTTTGAACAGATGGAGGCTCGAGAAGGGCTGAAAAAGATAGTCTACCCCAATCGGTAGTGCAGTAACCACGAACACCACAGAGATACACACAGATCTGACATAATTATGAACGGAAAACACAATCGACGGACGTTTCTGACGGCGACCAGTGCAGGATTGCTCACCAGCATCGCGGGCTGCACACGCGGTGGAACCGGTTCCGATGACAGCGCTAATACCGACTCCAAATCGGACGGTGGTGCGGATATTCCACTCAAAAAGTACCAACAGTCTGACATAGACTGGAAACAGTTCGAGGACTCGAAGATCAACATCGGTGCCGTCCAGCACCCGTGGGTCGATGCAATCAAGCCCGCCGTTCCGATCTTTGAGAAACTCACCGGAATCGATGTCGTCTGGAACATCCTGCCGGAAAATCAATTCCGGACCAAGCGACAAACCGATGCCAGTACCGGTGCTGGACAGTTCGACGTATTCTTCATGGATCAAGTCGTCAACCAGTATCGCCACGAAGGGTGGCTACAACCCCTCGATCCGTACTTCGATGACAGCAGCTTGTACGACGAGAGTTGGTATCAGCCGGGCGATATGTTCGACGCGTCGAAATGGCAGGCCCACGGCGGTGGCTATAGCGACAAGTGGACCGGACTCCCGATCACCGTCGAGGTCCAGACCCAGTTCTACCGGACAGACCTATACGAGAAACACGGATTAACAGTCGCGGAGACCCTCGACCAATTCCGACAGAACGCAAAGACGATCCACGAAGCGGAGTCCGACATCGCCGGGACGGTCGGACGCGGACAGAAAGGCTACGGGATGAACATCTACATCCTGAACACGTTCCTCCGCGAGTTCGGCACATCACTCTGGACCGACTTCCCGAACAACTCCGGTCTCGATACGGACGGCACCATCGACGCCGCAAAGTGGTACGTCAACCTGCTGAAAGACTACGGTCCACAGGACGCGTCAACCCAGACCTGGTCCGACGTGCTCACGACGATGCAAGAGGGGCGCGCCGGTCACATCGTCGCGGACGCCAATCTGTTCTGGCCGGACCTGACCGGATCCGACTCCAAAGTAGGTGATAAGATCGGTATCGCGAAAGCACCGAAGCCGGCCGATGGTCAGTTCTCCCCTAACGCATACAACTGGCAGATATCGACGTCGAAGAATGCGAAGAACTCGAAGCAGGGTTTCCTCTTCATGCTGTGGGCGACGTCTAAACCGACCAACACGTGGATGCATCTCAATAACGACGCCGCATTTTCGGTTCGCCAGTCGGTTTGGAAGAACGACGAGTTCCGGTCGCGTGTCGGCGAGGACTTCGCCCAGATCACGCTCGATTCGCTGAAGGCAGCGAAACCGGACCCGTTCGACCGGAAGTATCCCCAGTGGGGCCAGCAGTACTCCGAAGAACTACAGCGAGCCATCGCCGGGCAGAAATCGGCCGAGGCAGCGATGAAAAAGGCCGCCACCGTCGCCGAAAACATTTACAGCGGGTGAGTTAGCCGTTCGGACACAGATAAAATCATGAGTACACCAACACAGACGCAATCGGAAACGCGAACAAAGCCCGAGGGAAAGATCGCGAGGGTCCGGAGACTGTGGAACGACCATCTCCCGATCTGGTTCATCGCACCGATGGCGATGGTAATGGTTCTGATTACCTTCTTCCCCGGCGCCTACGATCTCTATCTCAGCTTGATTAAAGAGCCGACGCTGAACGTATTCGCGGCCGATTTCGTCGGTCTGAGTAACTTCTCGACGGCGTTTTCCCGTGGTGGTGCGCTGCATTCGCTCATCATCACCATCACTGTCGTCGTCAGTGCGTTGATCCTCGAGAGTGTCCTTGGGTTCGTCTTGGCAGCGCTCGTTGCCGGTGTCGGCTCCGGCCGGCTCAAGTCGTTCTATCGGGTTCTGTTCATTATTCCGATGGCAGTCGCACCCGTGTCGCTCGCGACGATCGGACGAATCATGTTGAACAGCGAGGTTGGAATCATTCCGTACGTGATCAACTCGGCGACCCCGTTCACCGCACCGGCGTTCCTCTCGAAGATGCCGCTGCTAACGGTGATTCTCATGGATACGTGGAATTGGACGCCGTTCATGTTCATCATCTTCTACGCGGGCTTATCCTCGGTACCCGACACGCTGGTCGAGGCATCGCGAGTCGATGGAGCGCCACTCTGGCGTCGCTACGTCCACGTCATCATCCCGTACATGAAGCCGGTGGTGTTCGTTGCGACCCTCATCCGGATGATCGATCTGTTCCGGACGTTCGGTGTCGTGTACGGGCTGACCCAAGGTGGGCCGGGGACAGCGACGCAGCTAGTGAGCATCAATATCTACGAACAGATGTTCGTCAACAACCAGGTTACCGTCGCCGCAGCCATCGCCGTCGTCTACCTAATCATGGTCGTCGCGCTGTGTAATATCGTCATCGCAAAAGTCGGCTTTGACGGGGTGTGGGACTGATGGCGACGACAAAAGCCGAACCCGGTTCGTCCCAACGCTTCGAAAAAGACACGCGCGAGAAGATCGTTTCGGTGGTCCGACACGCCATCCTGTTAACGTGGTCATTCGTTGTGCTGTTCCCCCTCTACTGGCTCGCGTCCATGTCACTGAAGCCTCCGGGACAGGCGAACACGCTCCCGCCGGACTGGGTTTTCTTGCCGACGGTGTACAACTACCTGCAGCTCTTCCAGCGGTCGAAGTTCGTCACGGCGTTCGGTAATAGCCTGATCATGGTGGCGGCATCGGTGGTGCTCGTCCTGCTGATCGGTGTACCGGCGGCGTACGTGCTCTCTCGATACGACATCCCCATGGAACGGGACGTACTCGTGTGGATCCTCTCCTCACGGATGCTCCCGCCGATCGCCGTTGTGCTCCCGTTTTTCTTCATCTTCCGGAAGCTCAACTTGTTCGACACCAGGATCGGGATGGTCCTCATGTACGTCAGCATCAACCTCTCGTTGGTGGTCTGGGTGATGAAGGCGTTCTTCGATGGTATCCCCGTGACCTTGGAGGAAGCAGCGCGGGTCGACGGCGCAACGCGATTTCAGGGGTTCCGAAAAGTCGTCCTTCCGGCGGCAAAACCCGGAATCTACTCGGTCGCCATTATCAGTTTCATCTTCGCATGGATCGAGTTGCTGTTCGGGCTCGTGCTGACCAACTCCAAAGCAGTCCCGGTGACGTTGTACGTCTACTCGTTCATCGGCTCGCGCTCGATCGAGTGGTCGATGCTTGCAGCTGCTTCGATGGCGATGATCATCCCTGTCGCGGTCTTCCTCATCTTGGTCAACAAGTACCTGGCTGCTGGACTCAGCTTCGGTGTGGTGCTAAAAGAATGAACGAAACTACGACTGTACACGGACGACACGCATCGCTCGCAAACGACACCCATGCAGCGTGGACAGACTGCTGCACAATGGCGGTACGATAATGGCAAGAATCACAATCGACGACGTTACCAAACGATTCGGTGGAGACAACAACTCAGTAGTGGCGGTCGACGACGTATCGCTCGAAATCGACGACGGTGAATTCGTCGTGTTTGTCGGACCGTCGGGCAGCGGGAAATCGACACTCATGCGGATGGTCGCAGGGCTGGAAACCCAGACGGAAGGTGACATCACGATCGGTGACACGGTCGTCAACCAGTTCGGACCACGCGCGCGCGACATCGCGATGGTATTCCAGAACTACGCGCTGTACCCGAATATGACCGTTCAAGAGAACATGTCGTTCGGGCTGAAGATGTCGACGAACATGTCTGCGAGTGAGATAGAACGGAATGTCACGTCGACGGCGGAGATGATGGGTATCGCGAACCTGCTGGACAACAAACCAGGGGAGCTCTCCGGCGGGCAGCAACAGCGCGTCGCGCTCGGCCGGGCGATCGTTCGCGACCCGAACGTCTTCCTGATGGACGAGCCACTGTCGAATCTGGACGCGAAGCTTCGGACGGAGATGCGAACGGAGATCAACCGGCTCCAGAACGACCTCGGAGTCACCACGCTGTACGTTACGCACGACCAGACCGAGGCGATGACCATGGGCGACCGCCTGGTCGTTCTCAACTACGGTGAACTCCAACAGGTCGGCACGCCACTGGAATGTTTCTACCGCCCCGCCAATCGATTCGTCGCGGGGTTCATCGGGTCGCCGTCGATGAACTTCTTCGCCGGGACCGCGCGAGGGGGAACACTCCAGTGTGACGGGTTCGGGTACGACCTCTCGGAACGAATGCAGGAAAGCGTCGGGAGCTACGGAGATTTGGAACTCGGAATCCGCCCCGAGGACGTAGCCCTACACGACGAGGCCGTCGATCGGAACAGTTTCGAGGTCGTCATCGATGTGGTCGAGCCGATGGGTAGTATCTCGTACGTCTACTGCCGGGTTGCGGACCAGGAATCCGAGGACACGTTCGTCGTCGAAGTCGGCGGACAGCGGCCAATCAGTGAAGAACAGACGCTCTACGCGCATATCCCCCCCGAAGATGCGCACCTCTTCGACGGCGCTACCGGCGAAACGCTCCACCAGCGCAAACTCGACAGCGACATTGGGACGTCCGCCGCCGGACAGTCACAGAATGCAGGCGCGAGTTCCGGCACGCTATAAGTTTTCACATGAATGGATACATTCGAAGAGGCGGGTGCTGCTCGGCCGGTTCCCCGAACGCAGCTGGCGCGACTTGTCGGCCTAGTTGTTGGGCGACCTCCGTCGGGGTTTGAACCCTGTCCAGAAAAGTCAATCATTCTTACCGTTGTTCGTCCCGCTCTCTCATCTTTGTCAGTTTTAACAACTGTATCGGAACTCTTTCCGTCTATTCGAGCGGGGAAGATATCGTCGTCGTTCGCGGCTGTCCCAGCATCAGTTCGGTTCGACGGCGACTGTCCCGAGAATCGCGCGTTCTAAAAATCATCGAATACTCCGTGTCTTGAAGTAGTAGTCGTCACAACGTGTAGCATGCGCATCACTGACTACGAACTCTTCGCTGTTCCACCGCGATGGCTCTTTCTCAAACTGGAGACGAGCAACGGCCTCGTGGGCTGGGGTGAACCGACCATCCAGGGACGACTCGAAACAGTCCAAACTGCTGTCGACGAACTCGTCAGTGCGTATCTCCTCGGTGAAGACCCGTTAGAGGTTGAACGTCACTGGCGGACGATGTACCAGGGAGGGTACTATCGCGGTGGGCCGATCCTGATGAGCGCCCTAGCCGGGATCGACCACGCTCTGTGGGACATCAAGGGGAAACACTACGGGGCACCGGTTCACGAACTACTCGGCGGGCAGGTTCGGGACCGGGTGCTGGTCCACCAGTGGATCGGCGGCGAGGACAGGGAGGCGATCGCGAAAGAGGCGATTTCCCGTCGCAATCAGGGATACAAGGCGATCAAGATGAACGCAACCGCCGAGTTCCGTGCGCTCGAACCACCGGGTACTGTTGAACGGGTGCGAAAGCGCGTCGCTACCGTCAGGGACGCCGTTGGTGACGATCTCTATCTCGGCGTTGACTTTCACGGGCGCGTCTCGAAGCCGATGGTCCGTCGGCTCGTCGAGACGCTGGAATCGTATGGTCTAATGTTCATCGACCAACCAGTGTTGCCGGAACACTCGGGGTTCCTCTCGACGCTCACGGAACAGACAAGCGTCCCCATTGCGACAGGTGAGCGATTCTACTCGCGGTACGATTTCAAACCGCTCCTCGTAGAGGGCGCAGTCACGGTCATCCAACCCGACGTGACACACGTCGGCGGGATTACAGAGCTGCGGAAGATTGCGACGATGGCAGAGGCGTTCGACGTAGCCGTCATTCCACATTGTCCGTTGAGTCCGATCGCCTTCGCAGCGACCCTACAAGTGGTCCTCTGTTCGCACAACGGCGTCATGCAGGAACAGGATTTATCCTTTCACGACCCAGCAGAGAGCGTCGGACTCCAGTATCTCGACGACCCCGAGACGTTCGAATTCGATGACGGCTACGTCAGTTGCCCGACTGAACCAGGTTTGGGAATCGAGGTGGACGAGTCGTACGTGCGTGAACAATCACGCGCTGACGTGAAGTGGTACAACCCGGTCTGGCGTCACGAAGACGGTGGGATAGCCGAGTGGTGAACCTGTCGTGGTTGAGCGATTCGTCTGTGATCGTTGAAAGGGTATATCGAATCACAAAATCATCGAGCATTGGTGCGGTAGGCCACTATTCGACAGACTACTTCCACGAAATTAATCGAAAAAACGACACAACAGGCTCTTGCGAAAGTCGCTATTCGAAATCTCGTCGCATGGCGATTTCGAACCACGGACACAGGCGAAGCTGACGGTACCAGCGCGGGTTCTCGTGCAGGCGCTCGTAGGGAACCCACATCACGCCGCCGACTTCTTCCTCAACGGGGTCGAGCGATTTGTCCGTCAGGGTGAGTTTGAGGACGGAACAGACCTCGTGTTCGACGCCCTCCTGCGGGTAGTAGCGCTTGTACTCGAACTTATCCGTCACGCGCAGATCGTCGTACTGGTCGGGCGAGATGCCGAGTTCTTCTTCGAGGCGCTGGCGCGTGGCCTCCTCTTGGGATTGGCCGGGTTCGGGGTGGGACGCGACGGTACCGTCCCAGTAGGTGTCCCAGAGGCGCTTCGTCGGCGAACGCTGTGCGAGGAGGATGTTGTCGTCCTCGTCGAAGATGAGCGCGGTGAACGCTCGATGGCGGATGCCGTCACCCATGTGGGCGTCGAGCCGGTTCACGATTTCGAGTTCGTTGTCGTCGCCGTCCACGGCGACGACGTTCTGGCGAGCGTTCTTGTGTCGCTCGTCGGTTTCGGCGCTCTCGTTGGCGGCTCCGCCCGACGAGTTGGCGGCGTTGTCAGTGCTCATACCGCTATAGAGAACCATCCGTTTCAAACGTTCTTCGGAAATCGTTCGACACGAAATCGTACTGTCGGTCCTCCCGACTCGAAGTCGCGCCATTTACCTTCGCGCGAGTCCGAGTGTCGGGTGATGACCGACGCCGCTACCGCCGGTGAGGACGACTACTCCGGGTTGCTTGGCGCGTTCCGCTACAGTTTCCGCGTCTCCGACTCGCTCGTTTTCCGGCTGTACGTCCTTCTCAGCTTCGTTCTCGGGGTCATCCTCGGGTTCGCGTTCGTCCTCGCACTGGTTCGCTGGTTCTACCTCACGCTCGGTCACTCCGCGCTGGAGACGACCTCGAACGCCTTCCTCGGCGTCATCGCGCTCTTCGTCCTCGGACCGCTGTTCGCGCCCGTCCTGTTCGTGGCGCGTCGTCACCGACGCGACGAAGGCGAAGACGCCCGCTACGACACGATTCTCGCGCTCTCGGGCGTCCTCTTCCTGCTCTCGCTGTACGTCGGGGTCATCATCTCCGTTCCGGCACAGTACCAGTCGGCGAACGCCGGTGTCCTCGGGAGCTTTCTCTACTCGCTCCCGCAACTGTCCGGCCTCGTCCCGCCCATCGTCTCGGCGCTGTTCATCTACGCCCTCCATCGGTTCCTCAAGTAGCGAACGGGAGCGCAACCCGGAAAAGGAACCGCGACGTACCACCTGCCATGACCGAGAAGACGAGCACGTTCCTCGTCACCCACGCCGAAGACGACTCGGCGGTGCTCAAGGACGTTCACGACGGACAGGTACACACGCTTTCGAGCAACCCCGGCGTCGAAGCGGACGACGCCATCGAGGCCACGGTCGAACCCGAACCCCCGATGGAGGTGACGTGGACCGCCGTCGAAATCGACGAACGACGGTCCCTCACGGTCCACGAGAGCGACGAACCGCCGACGAGTCACGAGCGAGACATCGCCGACGAACAGGAGGTTGGCGACTTGGAACGCACCGAACGCGCCGGAATCGGCGAGATTCACGTTCTATCTGTTCCGCCGGAGGAAACCGAAGACGCCGTGGCCGACGTGCTGGACGACGAGGGAACGCTCTCGCGTGCGGCTCGACTCGGCGTGAACCGCGTCGAAGTCAGGTCCGAGGACGGAACGGTGAGCGTTCGGTATCTGCCCTGACAACCGAATAAACTATTCTCGTCGGAATAGACTATTTCGACAATGAAAAAGCGCTACGACGTCCCCAAACTCCCCGAAAACAGCGTCCTCGACTTGGAGGACTACCTCGCCATGCAACGTGCAATCGGCGAAGAATCGCGCTATCGAATCTTCGCGGAACTCCTCCGAGAGGGCGAGCAGAGTGCCACGGAACTCGTGGACGCGCTCGACATCAAATCGAACTCGCTTCACTACCATCTGGACGAACTCGTGGACATCGGATTGGTGGCGAACCGGAAACGAAAGGAGCGCGGTGCTGACGGTCTGTACTCGTACTACGTCGCCACCTCGCTCGGAAAAGCAGTGATGAAACACGGTATCGGCGAACTCATCCGCGAGGAACACGACATCCTGACGCGTTACAGCTACTCTTTTCTACCTCACCCCAAAACCCCTCGTCCATGGCAATGCAACCGCACCTACTCGTTGACGAGGGCGACCTGAACGATATCGCGCTGATTCCCGGCGACCCGGGGCGCGTGGACCGAATCGCGGCGCAGTGTGACTCCTCGGAGGTCGTCTCCGAGAACCGCGAGTACAAGGTCGTCAACGCGGAGTACGAGGGGACGCCGCTGACCATCTGTTCGACCGGAATCGGCTGTCCGTCCGCGACTATCGCCATCGAGGAGATGCACGCCGTCGGCGTCGAAACCGTCATCCGCGTCGGGACGACGGGTGCGCTCCAGACGGACATCGAAATCGGCGATATGGTCGTCGCCACGGGCGCGGCGAAAGACGAGGGGACGACCCGTCGCTACGAGAAGGACACCTACCCGGCGGTGCCGGACTATCACGTCCTCTCGGCGCTGGTCGATTCCGCGGAATCGAACGACGAGGACGTTCACGTCGGCCCGATTGCGTCCGACGACGCGTTCTACGCGGAAACCGACGAGTACGTTCGGTCGTGGGAAGAGGCGAACATCCTCTCCGTCGAGATGGAAGCGGCCGCGGTCTTCTCCGTCGCGCGACGCAAGGGCATGCGCTCGGGGGCCATCTGCACCGTGGACGGCAACCTCGTGAAGGGAACCCAGAAGGGTACCGACACCGAGGACGACGAACTGCCCGAGAAGGCGAAGAACAACGTCGAGCGCGCGATTCGCATCACGCTCGATGCCGTCGTCTCGTTGGCGTAACCGAGAGCTGATACGGGGGTGATTTTCGTAAAACCGACCACAAGAGTGTAGCGGCTCCCGGTCGTGATGCTCTCTATGGGTGGAGGGGACGGGAGCGAGGAGGCGGCGAGCGACGAGTCCATGTTAGGGAAGGTTCGTTCGCCCCTCTCCCCGCATTCCCTCCGGTCGCTTCCAGCGGACAGCGACCTTCGAATGGTGGTGTTGGCGCTCGCAATCGGGATTATCGCCGGACTCGGCGCAGTGTTCTTCCGGTTCGCCATCTGGGTCGTCCAAGAGGTCTTCTACGGCCCGGCGCTCAATCCGGGGAGCGTCGAGTTCGCACTCGTCCCGGTTCCGAACGCCTTTTCGATACTGTCGGCGCTCGGTCCGGTTAGACTCCTCCTCCTTCCCGCCGTCGGCGGCCTCATCGTGGGCGTCATCATCAAACTGACGACGCCGGAAGTGAAGGGCCACGGCGTCCCGAAGGTTCTCGAATCCATCCTCGTCCGAGGCGGCGAGATAGACCCGAAGATATCGGTGTACAAGACGGTCGCTTCGTCCATCGCAATCGGGAGCGGCGGGTCGCTGGGTCGTGAAGGCCCCATCGTCCAAATCGGGAGCGCGGCGGGGTCCTTCTTCGGCCGGTACGTGGACCGAAGCGCCTACACCCGGACGCTGGTGGCGGCGGGTGCGGCGGCGGGTATCGCCGGGACGTTCAACGCGCCGCTGGCGGGCGTCATGTTCTCGTTGGAAATCCTCCTGGCGGAGTACTACCTGCAGAACGTCATCGCCATCGTCTTGAGTGCGGTAATGGCGACGGCCGTCGCGCGGTCGTTGCTCGATTTCACTCCCAACCCCGGCGTCCGCGAGTTCCTCGTTCCCATTCAGTACCACCTCGTCTCGCCGGTGGTCGAATATCCGCTGTACGTCCTGCTCGGCGTGCTCGTCGCGCTCGTCGGCGCGGGCGTCGTGAAACTCCTCTACCGCACCGAACACGTCTTCGAGGGGTTCGACCTTCCCCCCGTGACGAAACCCGCGCTCGGCGGGGCGCTCCTCGGTCTTTCAGCCCTCGTCACGGCGGTCGCGTTCGGCGTCTCCCCGCTCCGCGGTGCGACGTGGCTGTTCGGCGTTGGGTACGGCACGATTCGCCACAGCATCCTCGGCGATTTCGGATTCGTCCTGTTGTTGGTGCTCGCGCTGATGAAGGCCGTCGGGTTCTCGCTGTCGGTCGGGAGCGGCAGTTCCGGCGGGGTGTTCTCGCCGTCGCTGTACATCGGCGCGATGCTCGGCGGCGCGTACGGGGCCGTCGTCCACGCGCTCGTGCCCGGCACCGCGGGACCGGGCGCATACGCGCTCGTCGGCATGGGCGGCATCTTCGCCACCTCCGCCCGCGCGCCGCTGACGGCGACGCTCATCATCTTCGAGTTGACCGGCCAGTACACCATCATCCTCCCGCTCTTGCTCGTCTGCGTCCTCGGCAACGAACTTTCGAACCGCCTCCTCCGCGGGAGCACCATCTACATCGAAAAACTCCGGGAGCGCGGAATCACAGTACAGGAGCGTCGCATCGGCAGTCTGGAGGACCTGACCGCGAGCGACGTGATGACGACGACCGTCGATACGCTCCCCGCGGAACTGTCGGTCGAGGACGCGATTCCGACGATTCGAACCAGCGACCACGGCGGCTTTCCGGTCGTCGATTCCGAGGGGAATCTCGCCGGAATCGTCACGCTCACCGACCTCGAACCGTTCATGTCCGGTCGCGCCGGGGGAGAAACCGAGCGTCCCGAGGCGGAACAGACCGTCGGTGACGTGTGCACGACGGACGTCCGTACCGTGACGCCCGGCGAGAACTTGCTGTCGGTCGTGGACAAGATGGAATCGTTCGATATCGGACGGTTACCGGTGGTCGAAGACGGCGGGGTGGTCGGAATCGTCACCCGGAGCGACGTGTTGGATGCGTACGACCGAATGCCGTCTTTCGTTTAAGAACGTCCACTTTTTCGGTCGTCTGCATATCGAAAGGGAAATCCCCCCTCGCTCAGTATAGGCACACAAATGGGGTTATTGAGTTCATTACCTATCCTATCAGGGTCACAATCAACTACCGGTGATAGCTCTCGGGGGTTATCACTCGGTGACGAAGAAATACAGATGAACCTTATTGCGATCGTCATCGGAATCATTGCGGGACTCGGGGCGGTCGTTTTTCGGTTGACGATTTGGGGGGCACAGGAGGTCTTTTTCGGAACGACACTCAACCCGGGAAACGTCGAGTTCGAACTGATAGACTTTCCGAACGTGTTCGGCGCGCTGTCGTTCCTCGGTAACGCGCGGTTCCTTTTGCTTCCCGCCATCGGCGGCCTTCTCGTCGGCGTCATCGTCGTGCTGACGACGCCGGAGGTGAAGGGTCACGGCGTGCCGAAAGTCATGGAATCGATGCTCGTTCGCGGCGGGAAGATAGACCCGAAGATTTCGGTGTACAAGACGGTCGCCTCCTCGCTCGCGATCGGCAGTGGTGGGTCGCTGGGTCGTGAAGGTCCCATCATCCAGATCGGAAGCGCGGCGGGGTCCTTCTTCGGTCGCTTCATGGACCAGAAGTACACCCGGACGCTGGTGGCGGCGGGTGCGGCGGCGGGTATCGCCGGAACGTTCAACGCGCCGCTGGCGGGCGTCATGTTCTCGTTGGAAATCCTCCTGGCGGAGTACTACCTGCAGAACGTCATCGTCGTCGTGTTGGCGTCCGTGATGTCCACCGCCGTCGCGCGGACCATCCTCGAATTCACGCCGAATCCCGGCGTTCGGGCGTTTCTAGTTCCCGTCGATTATCAGATGGTCACCCCCATCGTGGAGTTCCCGCTCTACATCGGCCTCGGCTTCGTCATCGGCCTGTCCGGTGCCGCCGTCGTCAAGATGCTGTACGGTACCGAACACGTCTTCGAGCGCCTCGACTTGCCCGAGTACGTAAAACCCGCCATCGGCGGTCTGCTCCTCGGTGCCACCGTTCTCATCAGCACCGTCCTGCTCCACGAGTCGGCGCTGACGACCGCTGACTGGCTGTTCGGCGTCGGTTACGCGACTATCCACTCGGCCATCGCGGGCGACCTGACGCTCAAGATCATCCTCGCGCTGGCGATTCTGAAACTGCTCGCCTTCTCGTTCTCGGTCGGTAGCGGCAGTTCCGGCGGGGTGTTCTCGCCCGGTCTCTACATCGGCGCGATGATCGGCGGCGGATTCGGCATCCTCGCCAGCATGCTCTTCCCCGGTACCGCCGGACCCGGTGCGTACGCGCTCGTCGGCATGGGCGGCGTGTTCGCGGCGACCGCCCGCGCGCCGCTGACGGCGACGCTCATCATCTTCGAGTTGACCGGCCAGTACACCATCATCCTCCCGCTGCTCGTCGTCACGGTCATCGGCAGCGTCGTCACCCAACGCCTGCTCAACCGCGGGACTATCTACACCGAGAAGCTCCGCGACAAGGGCATCACCGTGCAGGAACGTCGCATCGGCAGTCTGGAGGACCTGACCGCGAAAGACGTGATGACGACGAACGTGGACACGCTCACGACCGGTTCCAGTTGCGAGGACGCCCTCATGATGTTCCAGCAGACGAAACACCACGGGCTTCCAATCGTCGACGAGAGCGGCAGTCTCGTCGGTATCATGACCCTGACGGACCTCGAATCCGAACTCACCAACTCCATCATCCACACCATCGAGGGCCGCGAGGAGATCAACCTGCCGGACGAGGAACTCGCCCCGGTGGAGAAGATCGGAACGACCGAGGTGCTGACCGTCCCGCCGTCCGCGAACCTGCTCTCCGTGGTCGATATCATGGAGAAGTTGGACGTCGGCCGCATCCCCATCGTGGACGAGGAAAACCACCCCGTCGGAATCGTCACTCGGAGCGACATCCTCGACGCCTACGACAACATTCCCGAGTTGTCCCGAGGGACCGAAGTCGATATTCCGGTGGTCGCCGAATCGAAGCTCCCCAACGTCAGCGCCGACAAGCAGGACTGAGAATCGATCCGACCGACCGAATCGGTCCGATTCGGCAGGAACGCATATAGTTCACGCTGGAAAACCCTTCGTTGATGCGCAACTGGTTGCGGACGATGTACGAGCGGTCGTTAGCGCGCGCTCGACGCGTCAGACGCCGCGAAACCAAGGAGTTTCGTCGCTGGTTGGAGACGAGTGCGAACCTCCGCCATCTGACGGCGTTGATAGCCCTCCCGCTGCTCATCGCCGGAATTACGGCGCTCTCCGACCGCATCGAAGAGCTTTCGTTCCTGCTCTATCCGCCGCTCGCATCGGGTACCTACACCCTCTTCAGCGACCCGGACGGACGATACGCCTCGCCCCGGAACTTCGTCGGCGGCCTCGGCACGGGCGCGGTCTGTGGCTGGTTTTCCGTTCTCTTCTCGGAGGCGTTCCTCAACGTCCCGGAGATACAGCCATTGCAGGCCCACCCCGTCACCGCGGCGCTCGCCGTCTTCCTAACCATCGCGGCGACGTGGGCGCTCTCGCTCGAACTTCCGGCGGCGTTCTCCACGTCGCTGCTCGCCGTCGTCGTCGGCGTTCACGACCCGTACTACGTGGCGAGCGTCATTGTTTCGAGCGTCATCGTCATCTCGGTCTTCGGTGCGTGGCGACGGGAATTCTATCAGAAACGGTCGCGCTATCTCTACCAATCCACGAACGGTGACGATCACGTTCTCGTGCCGATGCGGGGACAGTACGCCGAGGGAGCGGCCATGTTCGGCGCGAAGCTGGCGTCCGCCCACGACGCCGGAAAAGTCGTTCTGGTGGACATCGTGGACGATACCGCCATCGAGAACGCGAAAGGGGACGACGGGGACGGGACCGATCCGACGCTCGTCGCGCGCGAGAACGCGGAACTCGACGCCGATGGGGTGGCAGAAACGCAAGCCGCGGACGAAGCGGCCGCCCGCCTCGAACGACAGGCACAACGGATTCGAACGCGGGTTGGTGTCCCCTGTGAAGTCGTCATCGCCGGTGACGGGAGTAACCAGTCGCGGACGATACTGCGGACGGCCCGCGAGACGAACTGCGACCTCATCGTCACGCCCTACGAGGAGAAACACGGTAGCCTCTCGCCGTTCGTTCGCAAACTGTTCCGCGGGAGAATCGACGCCATCGTCTATCGACCCGCCCCGGACACCGACTCGGCGGACGCCCGGAGGTACGGGTGGAAGCGAATCCTCGTTCCCGTCCGACGGGCTGGCGACACGGCCCACGCGATGATCGACTTCGCCCAGCGTCTCGTCGGTCGAACTGGGACGGTGAGCGTTTGTACCTGCATCGACCGTGAGTCGGAGCGGCGGAGAGCGGAATCGACCCTCGCCGACCTCGTAGAGGCGTTCGAGGGGTCGTTCGAGACGCGAATTTCGCGGGACCACATCGAGCAATTCCTGACGGCGAACGACGACCACTACGACCTCATCTTCATCGGGGCGAGCACCAACCGAAGCGCCGCGTCTCGGTTCATCTCGCCGCCAACGTTCGAGCGACTGCACGAGGTCGAATGCGACGTGGCGGTCGTCCACCGCGGCTGAATCGCGCGAAACGGCTCAGAAATCGTCCAGCGTTCGGTTCGACGGCTCCCCCGCCAACTGCGCCGCTAACTCCTCGACGTGTTCGCCGCCGAGGGCCGCCTGAACCAGCATGCGACCGATGAGCGCCGGACTGACCACGATGTCCGCACCCGCCCGACGGAGCTTTCGCACGTTCTCCCGCTCGGTGGCGGACGCCACGATTCGAATGTCCGGATTCAACTGCCGAGCGGTCAGGACGGCGAGCGAGTCCGCGGCGTCGTCCTCGGTGGCGACGAGCACCGATTTGGCGCGGTCGATGCCGACGCGCTGAAGGACGTCTTCATCGCTCGGGTCCCCGTGGATGACGGTTTTCTTCGCCTCCCGGAGGTCCTCTACGAGGTCCGAATCCTCCGCGACGACGACGTATTCGGTTCCTCCGTCGAGTTCGTCGAGTATCGATTCCGTGAGCAGGTGGCCGTAACCGAGGACGAGCAAGTGGTCTTCCATGAGGTTGATGTTCGTGTTCGTCGATTTTCCGAGCGCGCTGGCGAAGCTGTTTTCGAGAATCGGTGCGAAGAGCACGCCCAGCGCCGCCGCGAAGCTCCCCGCTCCGAAGACGATGACGGTCATTCCGAACGCACGAGCGACCGTGGTCGTGGGGTGAATGTCGCCATACCCGACCGTACTGGCGGTGATGAGCGTGAAATAGAACGCGTCGAACCACGTGTTTAGGTCGGAGAAGTTCGTGCGTAGCGCGTACGCGCCGATCGTCCCGTAGAGCTGTGCGCCGACGACGGCGGCGGCGGTGGCGACTTGCGCCGCCGACAGTTCGACCGGTTGCTGAAACCGCGTTCGAACGAGGAACAACGCGGGAAGCGTGAGGAGCGAGAAGACGACGAGCGGAAGCGAGTACGGCGTCGACTGGAGGAGGCCGTGAATCGCGGTGACCGGCAGCAAAATCGCGCTCGCGTACCACGCCGCGCGAAGGCCGCGACGAAGGCCGACAGCCGCGACGAGGAGCAGAAACCCCACGATGGTGCCGGTGTACGAAGTGGCCTGACGGACGGCGCGCGGAATCAGTCCCCCGAACAGGCCGCCACCGGTCGGACCTGTCGCGGTGGTCACGAGACCCGTCGCTATCGAGAGCAGCGCGACCCCGATCACCAGCCATACCACGACGCGCGCCGACGTGAACCGCCGGACCCCCCTCGCCATACGACCGTTCGTGCGACGGCCGCCGCGATAAATCGGGTGGCCGAACGGTCACGTTTCCCATTCGAGTCGTGGCCGGAACGGACCCGATTCGTGTCGCCGAATGACAAACTTCGGCGATTCGACCATCCGAATCTTTATGTCGGATACCGGGACCAATCCGCCCCGATGGTGACGGAGACGGGGCTGATACGGATTGCGACCGCGGTTGCGCTAGCGATAGTGATGAGGATAGAGATATTCGTCCCGGCGTCCGTCTGCGGGCAGTGTCTCTCCCGTCCCGAACCGCGTCCGTCACGAAGCTCCTTCGCGGAAAGAAAGTCACTTGCCGTCGCCGCCCGTTCCATCGTCCATGCAGTGGAAACTCTTCGCGGACTTGGCCGAACTCGCGGGACAAAAGGAGGTGTCCGTGGACGCCGAACCGGGCGAAACCGTCGGCGACGCCTTGGACGACCTGCTTTCTCCCCGGCCCGAACTCGAAGACCGCGTGTTGGACGACGATGGCCGCCTCCGCGACCACATCAACGTGCTCCGGAACGGGACCAACGTCTTCACCGAAGACGGGTTGGACACGACCCTCGAATCGGGCGACGAATTGGCGCTCTTCCCCCCCGTTAGCGGCGGATAGCGCGTAATTGTGGTCGTCTTCCGGACGACGGAGCCGCTGCTCTCGGCATCGACGCGTCGTCCGAGTCACGAAAGGAAAAACTGCTAACCGCCGCGGTCCGTCAACAATCGACCGTCAACAGCTGGCGCCAACAGCTGGCGCCAACAGCTGGCCGCCAACAGCTGGCCGTCAGCGGTCGTCCTTGGTCAGGTCCATCCCCATCACGAAGTCAGGCTCGTCGGAAATCTTCACCCGGCAGTAGGCCGTATCGGTGACGAACCGCGGTGTCTCGGGGATGAGGACCCGCGTTTCGTCCGCACCGCGTTCCGCGGCGTCGCGGGAAATCGCGGCGAACAGCGAGCGCGCGGCGTCCGCATCCGCCCACGCACCGACGGCGTATTCGACGAACGTCGTCGTCTCATCGTCCTCGTTCGTTTGCTCCTCTTCGCGGGAGAGACACGCGAACCCGTGCGTTCCGTCCTCCTGCACGACGAGGAGTTCGTCGTTCTCGGCGCTTCGATGGAGTCCGGAGCGGGTCAGCTCGGACACCGCCCACGACTCCTCGAAGTCGAGGGCGAGGCCGCGGAGATGTGCGCGCGCGTCGCTCTTGCTCCAGTATCCCCACGCGGCGTCCGCGTCGTCGGTCACGGTCATGACCGGGTCGGCATCGGCGTCGGGTTCGGGGTGCGCCCACCGAAACTCCGTAATCGGGTCGTAGCCCGTCGCCCGCGATTGGCCGAGTCCGGCGATGTTCCACGAAAAGACCATGTTGCGGAGCACGGTCGCCCCCTGCGCTCGCGCCCAGTCGAACAGTTCGTGGGTCATCCGGTTTGCGACGCCGTGTCCGCGGAAGTCGGGATTGACGCGCATTCCCTGTCCCCACGCCTCCCAGTCCGAAAGCATGACGCACTGGACGATGCCAGCGATGTCGTCCCCGGCATCCGCGACGACGGTGTACCGGTCGTCGCCGTCTATCCAGTCGTGGTAGACGTGCGGGATGTAGTCGCTGCCGTCCCGGTCCGCCCACGTGTTCTCCGTGAACGCCGCGACCGCATCGTAGTCGTCGTGGGTCGCCTCGCGGAGTTCTATCTCCATTACTCCCATGGCACCGACCGCTCCGTAATCTCGCCCGCGACGGGTTCCTGCATCGTCGTCGCGGGGTCGTCGCTGTTCGCCAGCGACCACATCAGCTTCACCTTCGCGGTTCCGGGGAGCATGTCCTCGCCCTCGATGATGCCCGCGTCGAGCAGGTCGCGGCCCGTGTCGTACACGCGGTCACAGACGCGGCCGCCGAGACACTGACTGGTCATGACGACGGTCGTCCCGTCGTCAACGAGTTCACCGATTCGGTCCACCCAGTCGGAGTGGACGTGGCCCAGTCCCGTCCCTTCGAGGACGAGTCCGGCCTTCCCCTCGGCGTAGTCGAGCGCTTCCACGCCCATCCCCGGTGTGAACTTCAGGAGTTCGACGTCGCTTTCGAGGTCGTCCGCGAGCGCGAGTTCCTGTGTGCCTCGTTCGTCGTACTCGCGTCGGAACGTGACCTCCTCGGCGTCGTAGTCTACTTCTCCGAGCGGTTCCGCGCCGATGGTCTCGAACGCGTCGCGGCGCGAGGTGTGGTTCTTCCGAACCCGCGTTCCGCGGTGGAGCGCGCAGGTGTCGTCGCTCTCGCTGGCGTGCATGCAGACGAGAACTTCCGCGCAGTCGGCCTTCGCGGCCTCGACCGAACAGACGGCGTTCATCACGTTGTCCGAGGACGGCCGGTCGGCCGAGCGCTGGCTTCCCGTGAACACGACCGGAACGGGGGTGTCGAGCATGAACGAGAGCGCGGACGCGCTGAACTGCATCGTGTCCGTCCCGTGCATGACGACGACGCCATCGGCGCCGTTCGCTATCTCGTCGTACACGGCCTGTGCCAACTCCCGCCAGACGTCGGGCGTCATGTTCTCCGACAGGATGTTTGCGACGACGCGACCGCGGTAGTTCGCCCGTCCGGCGAGGTCCGGTACCGCGCGAAGCACGTCCTTCGCGTCGAACTGTGCGGTCACCGCGCCGGTGCGGTAATCGACCGTCGAGGCGATGGTTCCGCCGGTGCTGATGAGCGAAATCGTCGGCAACTCGGGGTCGAATTCGACGACCGATGAGTCGTCCGACGTCTCCTCTTCGATGTCGTACACTTCCGATTCGAGTACGTCGACGTTCGCCGCTTCGCGGTCGATACCGACGTTGTATCCCCCGTCGAGTTTGACGACGAGATTGTCCGGCGTCGTGGAGGGAAGCAGTACGCCCTCGTAGGTTTCGTCCGCTCGCTCGACGCGAACGCGGTCCCCTGGATTCATACCACGGGGTAGCGCGCCGTTCGACTTGAATCCACTCGTTTCGGGGAAAGGCACATTACCCACGGGAGTCAATTCGGAAACATGACCCAGCGCACTCGGACGCGCGAAGCCGACGACGACATCTCCGACCTCCTCAGCGACATCGACGGTGATAGCGAACAGCGCACGGGGGGAAGCGAAAGCCGTCGGAGTCGCGCAAAAAAGCGCGTCGGGAATCTGTTCTCGGTTCGCTACTTCGGCCTCGCGACGGTCGTGTTGACGGTGGCGATGTTCTTCGGCGGCGTCATCCCGTTCATCGGTAGTTTGACCGGTCTCATCGCCATGTTCGCCGTGTCGTTCCTGCTCGGCGCGCTGACGAGCGAGTCGAAAATCGCCGAAACCGCGCTCGCCGGTGCGGTCGCTGGCGGTCTGACGTTCGCACTCAAACACATCGTCGCCCTCACGGTCGGGGGCTTCCCCGTCGCCGCCATCGGTCTCGTCTCCGGCCTGCTCGTCGCCGGTTTGGGCGCGTACTTCGGCGGCGATTTGCGCGACGGCCTGACCCGAGACCTCTAACCGGTCAACGTCCACTCGTCGTTTTCGCGGTCCCGTTCGACGACTCCCCGCTCCGCCATACTCTTGAGGTGGCTCTCGACGATTCGTTCCGGGGCTTTTATCTCTCGACTTATCTCGACCGTCGTCTCCGCACCCGCCGCGAGCGCGGCCAAGATTTCGGCTCGAATCCTGTTCTCGCCGTCTCCGTCCACAGCCTCGCTCAGCGAGTCGAGGACGCTCGTCATCCGCCCGTGAACCCATCGCTGTGCGAGCGACAGCTCGCTCTTCAGGTCCTCCAAACAGTTGAGTTCGGCGGCGAGCTCTGCCACCTCGCTCGCTTCGGAGTCGCTTATTCGCTCGACGTCGTGCTCGATGTCATCCTCGGCGTCGTCCGCGGGTTCGACGTGCTCGTTGAGATACTGGACGTTCAAGGAGAGATACTGACACGAGCTCACGTCGAGGTTCGGACTCGCGGGATACGCGCTCTTCATTCCGAACTCGTAGGGGGAAACGTCGACTTCGAGCCGGAGGTTCCGCGAGATGTTGAAATACTTGCGGCGCTGGTCGTCGGTCCGACTTTCGACTAATCCCGCCTCCTCCAGTTTCCGGAGGTGGTCGATGACCGCCTTCGGGCTGACACCGAGATAGTCGCTTATTTCGGTGACGTAGCAGGGTTTGTGTGAGAGGAGCCGCAGGATACGTCTTCGGTTTTCGTTTCCCAGTATATCGAGCAGCGCGGCGGAGTCCATTCGCGCTCACAACTTGGCAACCCGGACGGAAAAGGGTGTCTCTCGGCGTCAAACGGTGAAATCTCCCGAAAAAGAGTGGATGGACGCCGTTTCCCTGCCGCCAGCGTTAGTTTCCGTTTCCGCTGCCGTGTCCGTTTCCGTTACCGATACCGACGCTTCCGTTCCCGCCGTTGCCGTCACCGTTTCCGACGCCGATGCCGACGGTACTGTTGCCGTCACCGTTTCCGATGCCGATAGTTCCGTTCCCTCCGATTCCAGCTCCGGGGTGTTCACCACTCGCGTTTCCCGTTCCGTTTCCCACTCCCGGTGCGCTCGTGGAGTTGTTCGCGTTCTCGGCACGGAGGTTGACGCTGTGCATCGATTTGGCCACCGCGGCTATCTCGGGACCGCCCACGGTGTTGGCCTGCTTGTCGAGTTCGTTGACGTCCCTTACGCGCGCTCCGACCGTCACGGCGCGCGGTCTGGTCGCGTTGATGGAGTGTTGGACCGCGCGAATCTCACCGATCAACTGGCTCATCTCCGACTGGTACTTGAGCTGGCTGATCTGTCCGTCGTTGCGCGCCTCGACGAGCTTTTGCTTTCTGTCTCGAAGGCTCGCGAGCTGGTTTTTCATGTCGCCGACGTGGTTGCTGACGAGCGCCTTCTGTGCGGATTTGTTCTTCGTCTGGTTGAACCGGGCGACCCACATACCGGTATCGACCGTTCCTTGCGCCTGCGTGGTGCTGACCTGCATGAACGACGATATTTCTGCACCGAGGGTGCTGTTGTCGTCCGCTTGTTGGTTCGCTTGGAACGATGCCGCGGTGATGTCATCGGCCTGCGTGTTTTGCGTCGGTGCCCCGGCGGTCGGGACGGCGAGGGCGAACCCGGATAGAGTAAGGACGACTAAGAGGACGGCACGAGGGGAGTTCATCAACAGGTCATTACCACCCGCTGATTAAAAAGGGGGTAATTCGTTCGTTCTGTTCACGGGCCGAAATGAGGGTGCGAGAGACGAGAAGAACGTTTAAAAACAACGCTCAGTCGTCCAATCTCCCCATCGCGTGGGAGGCGGCGAAGACCGAGACGAAGGAGAGTGCAACAGTTATTAGGGGAAGCACAAGGCCGACCTCGTACCGAAGCGGCGGGTGGTAGCCGAAGCCGTAGTCGAGAACGTCACTGCCGAGCGACACGACGAGCGCCGCGGCCAGCGCGCCCGTGGTCGTCTTCCCGTAGTTCGGGATGAGGTACGCTTCGGCGACGAACCCGAGATGGGTGATGATGATGCCCCAGTAGTCCCAGAGGGCCTGTTGGTCCCACGGCGGGCCGAAGTAGAGCGAGAAACCGAGGTTGAGCGCGAGGAACGTCCAGAGTCCGAACTTGACCAACCAGACGAAGGCGAACGTATTGAGATACGCGAGCGGGAGGTTCTGTGGCGCGTCGGAGAGTCGATTCCCGAGATTCGGCAGGAGCGTAAAGAGCGAGGCGGCCATGAGCGCGAGCGCGGTCGGAGAATCGGCGTACAGCGGCCAGAGAAACGTCGGGAAATTCGGCATCGTCCGGATGTAGAAGTCGAGACCGACGAGGATGGCGGCGACGTTGACGACTATCAACCAGACCAAACTCGGCGTGTTCTCCAGATAGTAGCGGGCGTAGCGCTCGGGAATTGCCATATTGTATCCGCGTTGCGAGTTACTAAAAGAACTGCTATCACCGTTGCAGGTCCGAAACGGGTGGAACGAACGACGGGTAGATTTGTCCTTCTTCATAACTGTTCGGCATAACTACTATATAATTATTGGTCCTTGTGTGTTATTGACTATCATGTTTGAGTCGTTTTCCAGCGGCTACTACCTCGGGCGATTGTACGTCGAACCACACGACGGTGAACACGCGGTCATGAGCCGCGACGAACACGAGTCCGTGAACCAAGCCCTGTACTCCTCCGGTGAAGGCGTCGAGCGGTTGGACTGGCCGCTCGTGATGAAAATCGACCAGCAACACTTCCCCGTCCACGCGGAGGAGGGCGTTCCCGAGAACACGCTCGCGCTTCCCGATACCGTGCTCGAAAACACGCGAATCCGGAACCCGCCGGAGTTGAAGGAGGTCCTGCTGGCGAAAGCGGACCGCGCCGAACAACTCATCCGGTACCAACGCGAGCATCCCGGATTCGGAAACACCGGCGCGGTGTAAGCGACCGACCAGCGGGTGTAAGCGACCGCCAGCCGCACGTTCTCACGGTGCCGTGCTCACCAGGATGCACCTTCTCGCGCGCCATCCGGTACGCAAAAGAGTACGGACTTCGTATCTCCGGGTATGGTTTCGGCCGCCACGATGCTCGGACTCTTCGTCATCATCCTCGTCAACACCGTCATCACGGCGGTTGTCGTTCGCTTCTTCCGTCTCCGCCTCTCGACGCGCTGGGGAGCGGTCGTCTACACGCTCCTACTCGTCCCGCTCGTCTACGTCGTCACGACCATCGTGTTGAGCGGCGTGGTCGGGTTCGGGGGCAGCGGTATCCGAGACATCGGAACCGCCCTCATCCTCATCTGGGTGCTTCCGTTCTCGCTCGGCGTCTCCATCGACTTGTTCTGGATGCCGCCGCCCGAGGAGGTCGAATTGCCGGACAACTCGCGTAAGCAACAACAGGGTCGCTGAGGGAACCACCGTCACCCATCCCACCCCGAACACGACCGCGAGGGGTTCCCAGAGGTAGAGGAGGCTCGCGGGACCTATCAGCGTCGCCGTGAGACCGACGCCGACGAGCGCGCGGAGCCACGGCGCTGGCGAACCAAGCCCCACCGCCAGTATCGCGTCCAGCAGGTCGAACAGCAACAGCGCGGCCACGAGATATTTCGTCCGCACGCGAACCTGCGAGGAACGCTCCGGTCGCTCGGGCAGCTTGAACAGCGGAACGACGAGTCGAATCCGCTCGGGAAGCGAGAGCGGCGGCAGGTGCATCGGCGGCAGCGTGAATCCGAGTCCCGAATCGTCGTCCCCCTTAGTCATAGGTGACGTACGCTCTCGACCGTCAAAACTACTCGTCCGCGTCCTCGGTGACGCGTTCGATGGTGGAGACGACGCTCTCGATGACGTCCTCCGGCGACTGGGTCGCATCGACTCGGACGAACCGACCGGGTTCCGCGTCCATCAGCCGCTCGTAGTTCGATTGTACTTGCGCGAGGAAGCCAGCCTGTTCGAACTTGTTCGTCGCGCCGCTCCGCGCCGCGCCTGTCTCGGGGTCCACGTCGAGGTAGATGGTGCAGTCGGGCGGGCGCGTCCACGGCTTGTGGACGCCGATGATGTACTCCATCGGGCGCGAGACGACCCCATCCAGCGCGACGGCCTGATAGGCGTATCGGGAATCGGAATAGCGGTCGGAGATGACGAGTTTTCCCTCTTCGAGCGCGGGACGAACGGTGTCCGCGAGGTGGGCCGCGTGGTCGGCCGTGTAGAGGAACAACTCGGCGACCGAATCCGCGTCGTCGTCCTCGATGGAGCGGTTCACGGCCTCGCCGTACCACGAGTCGGTCGGTTCGCGGGTGAACACGGCGTCGGGGAACTCCTCGTGGAGCACTTCCCAGACGGTCGTTTTTCCGCTCCCGTCGAGTCCTTCCAGCGTGAGCAGCATAGCGAGACGTTCGGGTCGCTGGGTAAAACGTTCGGGGTTTCGGACGGGAACCGTCGAACGAGTTTCTCGTTGGCAGGTATCTTTAGGTCCGTTCGTTACCTATCTGAACTATGAAGATTCTCGTGACCGGCGGCACCGGTTTCATCGGCCGACACCTCGTCCGCGAACTCCACGACCGGGGACACGAGGTGACCGCGCTCGCTCGGAGTCCCGACGAGGCGGCGTTTCCGGCGGACGTCGAGCGAGCCATGGGTGACGTGACGGCCTACGCGTCCATCGAGGGAGCGTTTGCCGGACAGGATGCGGTCATCAATCTCGTCTCGCTCTCGCCGCTGTTCGAACCGCCGCGCGGGCTCAACCACGTGCGCGTCCACCTCGGTGGAACTCGAAACGTCGTTCGGGCCGCGGAGGAACACGACGTCGGAAAAATCGTCCAGATGAGCGCGCTGGGTGCGGACCCGACGGGACCAACCGAGTACATTCGAGCCAAGGGACGGGCCGAGGAACTCGTGAAGGGGTCCGACCTCCGGTGGACGATATTCCGTCCGTCGGTCGTCTTCGGCGAGGGAAGCGAGTTCCTCTCGTTCACGAAGAAACTCACCCCGCCGTACCTCGCGCCGCTTCCCGGCGGGGGAAAAACGCGATTTCAGCCCATCTGGGTGGACGACCTCGCGCCGATACTGGCCGACGGACTGGACGAATCCCACGACGGGAAGATCTACGAAATCGGCGGTCCGGAAGTGTTGACCCTGGCGGAAGTTGCGAAACTCGCTCGACGGGCCGAGGGGCAATCGGTTACCGTGCTCCCCATCCCGATGGAACTCGCGGGCGTCGGGCTGAAAGTCGGCGGCGCGATTCCGGGATTCCCGATGGGTGCGGATCAGTATCGATCACTGAAGTTCGACAATACGACGTCGGACAACGATGTTCGGAACTTCGACATTAAATCCGAAGAATTGACTACGCTGGAGGAATATCTCGGGATTGAGTCCGCCGATCCGACATAACAAAAACGAGACCATTCTGGATATATGCAGACTTAAAGAGGGGGCATATGATACAAATTAGGTCGGAAAGGAAACTGCACCAAAATCCGATTCCGTATTGCGTTTTTGTGTTGTGAATGTCTGCAGTTTGAAACAGAACATACCACAAAGTTTATGTCCTCTTTCCTTCTGTTCTTCTCTCAACGGAGAACGGTACCGAAAAATGAAACTCGCGATGATCGGATTTGGTCAGGCAGGCGGGAAAATCGTTGACAAGTTCCTGGAGTACGACCAGCGAACACAGAGCGGCATCGTCCGTGCGGCTGTCGCCGTCAACACCGCCCGTGCTGACCTCATGGGCCTGCAGCACGTCCCGGAGGACAATCGGGTGCTTATCGGACAGTCCCGCGTCAAAGGACACGGCGTGGGTGCGGACAACGAACTCGGCGCGGAAATCGCCGAAGAGGATATCGACGAAGTACAGGGCGCTATCGACAACATCCCCGTTCACGAAGTGGACGCCTTCCTCATCATCGCCGGAATGGGCGGCGGTTCTGGAAGCGGTGGTGCACCAGTCGTGGCGAAACACCTGAAGCGCATCTACACCGAACCTGTCTACGGGCTGGGTATCTTGCCCGGCGGCGACGAGGGGGGAATCTACACGCTGAACGCGGCGCGTTCGTTCCAGACGTTCGTCCGCGAAGTGGACAACCTGATGGTGTTCGACAACGACGCGTGGCGCCAATCCGGCGAGAGCATGGAGAGCGGCTACGAAGAAATCAACGAAGAAATCGTCACCCGTTTCGGCATCCTCTTCGGTGCCGGTGAAGTCGGCGGCGGCGATGACGTCGCGGAAAGCGTCGTCGACTCCAGCGAAATCATCAACACGCTCGCGGGCGGCGGCGTTTCCACCATCGGCTACGCCGCGGAAGAAGTGGAGATGCAGAACTCCGGCGGCCTTCTCTCGCGCTTTACCGGCGGTGGCGGCGGACAGGCCGAGGACACCGCACACACGACGAACCGCATCACGAGTCTCGTCCGAAAGGCGGCGCTCGGTCGTCTCACGCTTCCGTGTGAGATTCAGGGAACGGAGCGCGCTCTGCTCGTCATGAGCGGGCCGTCGCATCACCTCAATCGGAAAGGTATCGAGCGCGGCCGGAAGTGGCTCGAAGAGCAGACCGGCAGCATGGAAGTTCGCGGCGGCGACTACCCCGTCAACGAACCCAGCGTGGCCAGCGTCGTCCTGCTTTCGGGCGTGACGAACGTGCCGCGCATCAAGGAACTCCAGCAGGTCGCCATCGAGGCGCAGGACAACATCGACGATATCCAACAGGAGAGCCAAACGAACCTCGAAAATCTCGTCGAGGATGATGAGGATGAACTCGACCCGTTGTTCTAAGCTGTTCGCCCTGCTCCTCGTCGTCACGCTCGCCCTCTCGGCGGTCGCACCCGCCACGGCGATTTCGACGGAGCAGAGCGGCGTCCCGAACGACGCGGCGGTCGGCGATTCGGTGACGGCGAAGCTGACGCTCACCGACCTCTACAGCGACTACGAGCAGTGGACCCTGAACGGGGAGACCGAACTGACCGACGTGACGTGGACCGTCACGACGTTCGACCAAGCGGGCAACCAGAAGGCGAAGGAGTCCTACGACGGCCGGTCGTTCAATCACTCCCTCGCCCTCGACACCGACGCGAGCAAGGCGGTCGTGAAGGTGTCCGGCACCGTTCCCGAGGTCGAGAACTTCACGTTCGACCCGCAGCAGGAGTTCACGTTCGCCACGCTGAGCCAGACCCGGAAGGGCGGCAACAGCGAGGAAATCGAGACGTGGACGGCGAACTACCACACCGAAGACAGCAAGAGTGCCCGTGAGGCCATCGTCGGCGCACAGGGTGCCATCGACGACGCTCCCTCGGGTGCGAACACGAAGGACGCCGAAAGCACCCTCGACAACGCCATCTCGGCCTACGAGGCGCAGAACTTCGACAACGCCATCGACCTCGCCGACAAGTCGAAGAAGAGCGCCAACTCGGCCGCGGACAAGGCCAAGCAATCCGAACAGCAGAACAAACTGCTGATGTACGGCGGCGTCGCGGTCATCGGCCTCGTCGTCATCGGCGGCGCTGGGTTCTGGTACCGCTCCCAGCAGCAGGACAACTACCGCCTGCGCTGAATCGGCTTCCCCGTTTTCGCAACCGCTGAGGTAGCCGTATTGCGACCACGCTTCCTCGTTTCGCAACCACTTAACCCGTCACCCGAGTAGCGTCGCGTATGCAGGTGGTGGTGCCGTTCGCCGCTGGCGAACCGAAGACGCGACTCGCCGAGACGCTCACGGCAGCCGAGCGCCGCGAGTTCGCGCTGGCGATGCTCGACGACGTTTGTGCGACGATTCGTTCGACCGGCCGGGAGCCGCGGGTGCTCACGACCCGCCGCATCGACATCGACGCGCCGCTCGCGGTGGACGAACGACCGTTGACGCCCGCCGTGAACGGGGTGTTGGCCGACGGCGACCCCACCGCAATCGTGATGGCCGATCTCGCGTTGGCGACGCCGACGGCACTGGAGCGGCTCTTTTCGGCCGACGGCGACGTCGTTCTCGCGCCGGGTCGCGGCGGCGGAACCAACGCGCTCGTTTCCCGCCACCCCCAGTTTCGGGTGGATTACCACGGCACGTCGTATCTCGACCACCGCGAAATCGCGCGGGGGGTGGGTGCGTCGGTCACCGAACTGGACTCACACCGCCTCGCAACGGACGTCGATGAGACCGCGGACCTCGCGGAGGTGTTGCTGCACAGCGAGGGGACCGCCCGCGATTGGCTGCTGGACGCGGGCTTTTCGCTCTCCGTGACGGGTGGTCGGGTGTCGGTCACGCGGTGAACCGCGAAGAAAAGCCGAAGCGCCCCGTCAGAGCGCCAGCCGAACCCAACCGAGCCACGGAATTCTGAGTCTCGCCTTGCCGACGATCTACGACGATTTGACGGGGGCGCTCATCGGCCCGCCGATACCACGGTAGACCTGGTCGTACTCGCCGTTGTGGTCGCCTTTGGTGATGAACCCGGCGTGCGGTGCGGGGCAGTTCGGAAGCTCCTCGCAGTCGTCGGCGCCGCCGACGTACGCCTCGTCCCGAAGCTCCAAACCCTTTTACCCCCAGTCCCGTAGCCCACATCATGATTCCGGGGGCCGACGAGTACGACATCGACATCAGCTTCGACGAAACGGACGTGGACCGACTCCTCGCCGTCACCCCGGCGGACGCCTCGCCCGCCGACGCGCTGACCTACGCGAGGAACGTCTTCGTTCCGCTGACGACGGCGTGTCGGTACACCTGCACCTACTGCACGTACTTCGACGCGCCGGGCGAGGCCTCCCTGTTGTCTCCCGAGGAAGTCCGGGAGATGCTTCGAACGGGCGCTGACGCGGGGTGTACCGAGGCGCTGTTCACCTTCGGCGACGACCCCGACGAGCGGTACACGCGGGTACACGAGCAGTTGGCCGACTGGGGTCACGACTCGATTCACTCGTACCTCCGCGAGGTGTGTGAAATCGCGCTGGAGGAGGGACTGCTCCCGCACTCGAATCCGGGCGACCAGACGCGCGACCAGATGGAACTCGTCGCAGACGTGAACGCGAGCATGGGCGTGATGCTGGAGACGACGGCGGACGTGGACGCCCACGCGGGGCCGCGGCGGAAGAGTCCGGGCCAGCGCCTCGCCACCATTCGGAACGCGGGCGAACTCGACGTGCCGTTCACGACCGGACTGCTCGTCGGTATCGGCGAGGACTGGCGGGACAGAGCGGAAAGCCTGCTGGCGATTCGTGAACTGCACGACCGATACGACCACGTACAGGAGGTCATCGTCCAGAACGTGGTTCCGAACGAACGGTCCCGATTCGAGCGGCCGTCGGTCGAGACGATGCGCCGCGTCGTGGCGATGGCGCGGGTGGCGCTTCCCGACGAGGTGTCGGTGCAGGTGCCGCCGAACCTCTCGCCGACGCGCGACCTGCTTGATTGCGGCGTGGACGATTTGGGCGGCGTCTCGCCCGTGACGGACGACTACATCAACCCGGACTACGCGTGGCCCGCCGTACGTGAACTGGAGGACATCGCGGAATCGGCGGGCGTTCCGCTCCGCGAGCGCCTCCCCGTTTACGAGCGGTTCGTGGACGAGGGTCGGGTTTCCGACCGGATTCGAGCGGCGCTCGACGCCGACGGCGAGGCCGGGGAACGGTACCGTTCCGCGATGGGTCACCCGTAATCGTCGCTTCCGGTAATCATCGTTTCCGAACGGTCGCGTCGCCGTCGTACTCCGCACCCGAATCCCGTTCGGTTCGTCAGTCGAGCAGCGGCGTTCCGTCGGCGCACGGCCCGAGCGTGGGGCCGAACGGCGGGTCGTCGGGGTCGATTTCACGGATTTGGCGATAGTCGGTCGAACGCTCCGCCGGGACGCGGCCGATGGCGGTTATCATTTCGACGTACTCCTCGAACGAGCGGAACTCGCCGAACTGCCCGCCCGCCCGCTTCGTAATCTCCTCCGAGAGGATGGTGCCCATGAAGTCGTTCGCGCCACACGAGAGCATCTTCAACCCCTGTTCGTCGCCGTACTTCACCCACGACGATTGGATGTTGTCGATGTTATCCAGAAACAGGCGGGAAACGGCGATGAGCAGTTCGTCCTCGTGGGTGCTCGCGCCGTTTTCGACCATGCCGCGCTCGTACAGCGGCGTGTTCTGGTGGACGAACGAGAGCGGGACGAACTCCGTTATCGCGCCGGTTCGGTCCTGTAGCTCCCGGAGTCGCTCCAGATGGAGGACGCGGTGCATCTCGTTTTCCACGTGGCCGTACATGATGGTCGCCGTGGTGTCGAGGCCGACGTTCGCGGCGGCCTCCATCGCCTCCATCCACTCGTCCGTGCCGATTTTTCCGGGACAGATGACGCCGCGCACCTCGTCCACCAGAATCTCCGCGGCGGTGCCCGGAACGCTGTCGAGGCCGGCAGCCTTCAGCTTTCGAAAGACGTCCTCGTAGCTCCAGTCAGTGCCGCGGCGGGCGTGGTAGGCCTCCTCGGGCGTCATCGAGTGGACGTGGATTCCGGGGAGGCTCATCGCGCGTATCTGCTCGGTGTACGTCGCGGGGTCGATCGTGTACTCGTCCGGCGATTTGTAGTTCAGGTCGCCCCGTTCGCTCGCTTCGAGGAGTTCGAGGTGGTCGTCGTCCAGCGCCATTCCGGGATGCAGGCCGCTGACGGACGTCACTTCGTAAATCCCTCGTTCGCGCGCGTCGGCGACGATTTCGCGTGACTCCTCGGGCGTTTTCGTGAATCCGCCGTGCTCCTCATCCGAACCGACCTCGAAGTTCTGGGCGGTGTTCTTGAAGTTACAGAAGAGACACCCCGTGTTGCACGCCGTCGTGACGTTGTTGTTCAGGTTGGCGACGAAGGTCACGCGGTCCCCGACGACCTCCTCGCGCCGCCGGTCCGCGGCTTCCAGCACGCGCTCCTTTCGGGTGATGTCGATGCCGGGACGGTCGGTGCCGGTCGTCAGCAGTTCCACGCCGTCGGCGACCGTCAGTCGGTCGCCGTTTCGCGCCCGTTCCAGCGCGTTCTCGAACGATTGGTCGGTTTCGGGTACGTGTTCGAACCCGAACCCCTCCCGAGGTACGTTGCTCTCCGCGCGCACGTTAGTCATGCCCCATCAATCCCGTCGGACCCCCAAAAATCGCCGGGTCACGGCAGTCCGTATCGCATACATATGTACATCTTTCGGCCACATGTCGGTGCAGTTCAGCACGAAGATGGAAACTACTTAGTCGGGGGGCGGCCGACCCAACACCATGACGAGTGTGAAGGAGTTCCGGGTCGAACGCGAACCGACGCCGGACTCGCTCGGGCGCGGGTCGTTCGTGTTCACGGACGACTACTCGGTGTTCGATTGGGGCAAGATGCCCGATACGATTCCCGACAAGGGTGCCAGCCTCTGTACGATGGGCGCGTTCAACTTCGAACGACTGGAAGAGGAAGGTATCCCGACCCACTACCGCGGCGTCGTTTCCGACGGCGAGGTCGTCCCCCTCTCGGACGTCACCGAACCGCCGACCGAGATGGCCATCGACCTCACGCAGGTTCCGAACCTGCCGCGCGAGGGGCGCGACTACGACTACGACCTCTTTCATAGCGGCGCGGACGACAACTACCTCATCCCGTTGGAAATCGTCTTCCGTAACAGCGTACCGGTCGGGTCGAGCCTTCGACGACGGACCGACCCGGAAGACCACGGGCTCGACTTCCCGGAGTGGCCCGACGGGGCCGTTCAACTCGAAGAACCCGCCGTCGAGTTTTCGACCAAGTTCGAGGAGAGCGACCGCTACCTCTCGCGGAGCGAAGCCGACGAAATCGCCGGAAAGGCCGACGTGGACGAACTGGAGCGAATCGCTCACGAGGTGAACGACTTCGTTACCCGGCAGGCCGCCAAAGCGGACCTCACCCACGAGGACGGCAAAATCGAGTGTCTCTACTACGACGGCGAGATTCGCGTCGCCGACGTGGTTGGAACCTTCGACGAGAACCGATTCACCTTCCACGGCCAGCAGGTCAGCAAGGAGTCCATCCGCCAGTACCACAAGCGCGAGCAGACCGAGTGGGTCGACGCGGTTCGAGACGCCAAGGTCGAGGCGAAAGAGCGCGACGTGGCCGACTGGAAATCGCTGTGCTCGGTCGAACCGCAACCCCTCCCGGACGGCGTTATCACCGCCGCCCGAGACCTCTACACCGCGGGAACGAACGCCTACGTCGATAGGGACCTGTTCGACGCGCCGTCGCTGGAGGATGCGGTGATGGCCATCAAGAACCTGTAACGCGGACTTTCGAAACGACGGCACGAACGCCGTCGGCGAACCTTTTTATACGAGACCGAACCATGGAACGACAGTACGGTTTCACCGTTCCGACCCATGCCCCACGAGAGAAACGACGTTCGTCGCGCCTACGACCGAATCGCGGATGACTACCTCGCCGAGCGAAACGGCAGCGACGAGGAGAGCGAGGACATCGCCCTCTTGGCGGAGTTCCACGGCCATCTCCCCGACGACGCCCGTGTCCTCGACGCCGGATGCGGCGCGGGCCGTCCCATCGCAGAACTGTTGGCGACTCACACGAACCTCGTCGGCGTCGATTTCTCCCGCGAACAGGTCGCCCGCGCCCGCGAGAACGTCCCCGAGGGGCAATTCTGTCAGGCCGATATGACCGCGCTCGGTCTGACGGACGAGACGTTCGACGGAATCTGTGCGTATCACTCGGTGATCCACGTGCCGACCGACGAGCATCCCGACGTGGCGAGCGAGTTCTATCGCCTGTTGCGTCCGGGTGGCCACCTCCTGCTCACGGTCGGTTCCACGGCGTGGGAAGGGAGCAACGACGATTGGCTCGGCACCGGCGTCGAGATGCACTGGAGCGTCCCGTCCCCGGACGAGAGCGTCACGACACTCGAAAACGCGGGGTTCGACGTTCTCTGGCGACAGACCGTCAACGACGTTTTAGGTGGCGACACCTGTTTCGTCTTGGCGCGAAAACTCGACCCTGAGGACTACAATCAGTAGGTCAGTCGTCCGACTTGCCCACGGTAATCGTCCCATCGACGGGTCCGTCGGGCGTCACGTCGTCGAGTTCGTCCGGCATGCCGAGGTGGTAGGTTTCGTCTCCGCCGTCGCGGAGTTCGGTCCGGCCGCGGCGAATCTCCACGTCGTCGTTCAGGTGCAGGCGCACGGCTTCGAGCAGGGCGTCGGCTTCGAGCGGTTGGCCTCGCTCGCGTAGTTCATCGACGCTCGCGCCGTCCGGCACGTTGAACGCCCGCTGGGTGATAATGGGACCTTGGTCCAAATCGGTCGTCACGTAGTGGGCGGTGACGCCCGCTATTCGCGCGCCCGCTTCCTTCGCCTGCCGGTACGCCTTCGCGCCGGGGAAGGCCGGAAGCAGGCTCGGGTGGATGTTGATGATACGCCCCTCGTACCGGAAGACGACGTTGGGGCTGAGGATGCGCATGAACCGCGCGAGGACCACGAGGTCGACGTCGTAGTCGTCCAACAGAGAGAGGAGTCGCTCCTCGTCGTGAACGCCGCGTTCGTCGCCGACGTCGTGGAACGGGATGCCGTGTTCCTTCGCGACCGGTTCGAGGTCGTCGTGGTTCCCGATGACGACCCCGATTTCGGCGTCGAATTCGTTGCGCTCGTCGAGGAGTCGCCGGAGACAGTGTGACTCCTTGGTGACGAGCACGGCGACCTGTCGTGAGTCGCGCTCCGACGGGAAGCGGACGCGAACGTCCACGTTGAGGTCGTCGCCGAGTTCGGCGAGGTCGCGCCGGAGTCGGTGCTTGCTCACGGACATCTCGCTCGTCTCGACGAGTATCGTCATGCGGAAGACGCCTTCGCGGACGGCTTGGTCCACGTCCTCGATGTTGATTCCGCGCTCGAAGAGGAGGGTCGTGACGCGGGCGACGAGTCCGGTATCGTCGTCCCCGACGACGGTGATTTCGGTCAGCTCTCGGTGGTTCATCGCTTCACCTGCCGGTTACGAGGTACGGCCATGGAAGAAACGTATCGGGTCAGGGTGGCAAAAGCGTTTGTGACGGTGCAAAATTTCCCGTCCGCGTTGACAAGTAGCAGGGTGTGCCTACTCGAATACCGCCCGGCGACAACCACGGCGTGAACCGAAACAGGCGGAGCGAAAACGAGGACGAACGGCGTCGGCCGCTGGTCGTGGGGTGACGCTCCCCCGTTAGAACCACACGAACGTGCACAACGACTTCGTTCCAAAAGAGCTTTTGAACACGGACGCGCACGGTCAACCGATGACTGCTTACACCGCGACGGTGACGGTTCGGTTGAAAGGGGGCGTCCTCGACCCGGAGGCCGAAACGACGCGAGGCGCGCTCGAACGACTCGGCTTCGAACTGGACTCGCTCCGCTCTGCGGACGTGTTCGAAATCGACCTCGACGCCGAGTCGTCCGCGGACGCGGAGGAGCGCGCCGGTGAGATGGCAGAGCGCCTGCTCGCCAATCCGACGATTCACGACTACACGGTCGCGGTCGAGGAGCGATGACGGTCGCAATCGTCCAGTTCGGCGGGAGCAACTGCGACCGCGACGCGGTGCGCGCGCTCTCCCACCTCAGAATCGACGCCGAACTCGTCTGGCACGAGGACGACCTGCCCGAGGACACGACCGGCGTGATGTTGCCGGGCGGATTCTCGTACGGCGATTACCTCCGTGCGGGGGCCATCGCCGCCAACTCGCCCATCATGGCGCAGGTCCGCGAGGCGGCAGAGTCGGGCGTTCCCGTCCTCGGCGTCTGCAACGGCGCACAAATCGGCTGTGAATCCGGCCTGACGCCGGGCGCGTTCACGACCAACCGGAGCGCGCGCTTCCAGTGCGAACACGTCTATCTCCGGGTCGAAAACGCCGACACGCCGTGGACCGCGGCCTACGAGGAGGGGCAGGTTATCGAAGTCCCCATCGCGCACGGCGAGGGTCGATTCGAAATCACCGACGAGAAGTACGACGAACTCGACGCGGACGACCGGATTCTCTTCCGCTACTGCGACGAGAACGGCGTGGTGGCCGACGGAACGAATCCCAACGGGTCGAAGGGCAACGTGGCCGGAATCGTCGGCGAGTCGGATTCCGTCGCGGTCATGATGCCACACCCCGAGCGAGCGACGCTTCCCGACATCGGTGGCACCGACGGCGAGGGCGTCCTCCTCGGATTCGCCTGAGTTTCGAGACGCGATTTTTCAGCGGCCGGACGAGAACGCGCCGGTTATCCGCGGCAGTTCGCGCGAAATCGCGCGCCGCTTCAGCAGGCAAAAGCCGGTGAAGACGATACAGAACCCAGCAACGGTCAGCGGCGTCACCGGTTCCTGCAGGAAGAACCAGCCCGTAATCGCGGCGAACACCGGCGCGACGTAGGAGACGAGGTTGATCTCGACCGCCCCGAGGCGGTCGAGCAGGTCGAAGTAGATGAGGAACCCGACGGCGCTGGCGAAGATAGAGAGGTAGGCGACGGCGGCGATTGCTTCCGGCGTCACCTCGATGGCCGAGACGGATTCGCTCGGTCGGGCGATGCTGATGCCGTGCATCATGAGCGCGCCGAGGAGCATCGACCACGCCTCCATCGTTTCGATGGGGAGTTCGGCCTCGATACGCTGGGTCAGCACGCTTCCGAGCGCGAAGGAGAACGCGGCGAGGAAGACGAGAATCTGGGGGACGATGCTCGTCGTCAGCGACTCGCTCGACCCTGCGTTGGCGAAACTCAGGACGGCGACGCCGACGAACCCGAGGAGCAGCCCCGCGATTCCGGCGGGGGTAAGTCGCTCGCTCGGGAGGAACATCCGCGCGAAACCGGTCGTGAGGATGGGACTGAGGCTGACGATGACGGCCGCCGCCGCGCTCGGCGTATCCTGTTCGCCGACGAACAGGAACGCGTGGTAGGCCGCGATCATGAGCGCGCCGCCGACGAGGACGAGTTTCCACTCGCCGCTCGTCCGCGGGCGCCACCGGTCGGTGACGTAGATGGCGTAGGCGAGCATCAGGACGCCCGCCACGTCGTAGCGAATCGCCGCGAACAACACCGGGGGGATGAACTCCAGTCCGGCCCGGATGGCCATGAACGCGGACCCCCAGAACGCGGCGAGGATGATGAACAACAGAAGGTTTCGATACCGGCTCACTCTACGAGGTCTCTTCCGTGAGGGGGAGTAGCTTTCGAAAACCCCCCTCGAATGCCGGGTTCGGTCGCGGATTCACGATGCCGGTCGGACTCCCCGCGTTCGACTCCTTACTCCTCTCGGCGTTCGTCCCGAAGCGCTCGCAGCACGTCCTGTCGAGCGATTATGCCGACGAGGCTCCCGTCCTCGACCACCGGGAGGCGGTTGATGTCCCGTTCGGTATCGACGAGCAGGTCGAGGATGTGGTCGATGTCGTCGTCGGGCGTCACCGTCACCACGTCCTCGGTCATGACGCTTCGAATCGGCTTTCCGGCGTTTTTCGCGAGGTCGAGACTGGTATCCAGTTCGTCCCACGAGAGGTCGAAGCCGTATTCGAGGCTTTCGAGGAACGGGGGAAAACCAATGGGAATCCACAGCGTTCGGTCGCTCGGCTGAAACATGTGTACGAGGTCGTGTTGGGTGACGATGCCGACGACTTCCCCGTCCTCGGTGACGGGGAAGCCGTTGAACTGAACCCGTGCGAGACGCGTCAGCACTTCGCCGATTTCGTCGTCCGGTGCGACGGTTTCCACGTCGTTCGTCATCAGGTCGCGGGCGGTGATTGCCATACGTGAACGCTGGTGCGCACGCGGGGTAAACGTTATTACACGACTGCGCTCCGTGAGAATCCGTCGAACGCCTCTGTGGTACGGTCAGGGGACCTCGACCGCCCCGTCACCCGAACGAATCGCCGCTCACTCGCCGGAATTCTCGGGATATCGCTCGTACTCTTCGCCGACACAGAGTTCCATCGTGCGGGGTCGAACGCCGAGCGTCAATCCGTCCCATTCGCCCTTCTCGCCGTCCAGACTGAATTCGACGGGCGAATCCTGTTCGACCGCTATCTCCAGCGCGGGCGTCTTGAGGTGGGTCACGTTCTCCGTTTCGCTGCCGAACAGGCGTCGCATCGTCGCCTCCTGAAGCAGGTTCGCGGTGGGGGTCTTCTCGATGACGGTCACGTCCAGCAGACCGTCCTCCATGTTCGCTTGCGTCCGGCCCTTCGCCGGGAACCGTCGCCCGTTGCCGACGAGGACGAACACCGCGTCGCCGGACCACGTCACGTCGCCCTCGTCGGACGCCGCTATCGTGAGCGGAAGCCCCTCGTAGTCGGTCATCAACCGAAGGGTGTTCACGACGTATGCCAGCACGCCGAGGCGCGCCTTCTGCTCCGGGTCGGTTTGGTGGCTCGCGTCCGCGGTCAGCCCCCCGACACACGAGTTGACGAAGGGCCGTCCGTTCGTGGTGCCGAGGTCGATTCGCCGCCGTTCGCCCGCGTCGAGGACCTCGAAGGCGTGTTCGATTCCGGTGACGCCGACGTTTCCGGCGAAGTTGTTCCCCGTTCCGGCCGGAATCACGGCGAACGTCACGGCGTCCAGCGCGTCGGCGTCGTCCAATCCGCGGACGACTTCGTGTATCGTCCCGTCGCCGCCCGCGGCCGCGACCACGGCGGCACCGTTCTCCGCGGCGTGGCGCGCGAACTCGCGAGCATCCCCCTCACCCTGTGTTTCGAGGACGGTACAGTCGTACTCCGTCGCGAGGCGCTGGACCTGCTCGCGGTGGTTCGCGTTACCGCTGACGGGGTTCAACACGACGACGCGCTCGTACTCGATGGCGTCCTCGTTCGCCACGAGGTCGTCCACCGCACCCTCCTCGTCGGCTTTCATGCACTGACTGACCGGCGGAAAAACCAAAGAGCTATCGGCGGTATAGCTACGGACGTGTTCGCCCTCGACCTTCACGCTCACACGCGATTCTTCCACGGCCGTGAACGCGCCGCCGCGCTGTTCGACCCGCTGGGAGTCAGACTCCTCGAACTCGGCGCGCGCTACCGCGGACTGGACGGCGTGGCGTTGACGAACCACGATTACTATCACCCGTTCGTCGGACGCGTCGTGAAGACGATACCGGGTATCGAAATCTCCACGACGAAAGGCCACGTCCTCGTCGTCGGTCCCGACCCGCCGACGCGCACCGAACCCGGGACGCTCACGCCGAAGGAAACCGTCGCCCTCGCCCACGAACGAGGCTGTGCCGCCATCGTCGCCCATCCGTACCGGAACAGCACCGTGCGCGAAGTGGACTCCGACTTCGACGCCATCGAAATCAACGGCAAACACCCTCGAACCGAGGAGTGGGCGCGGGAACTGGCGGAGAGCTACGACCTGCCGCTGGTCGGCGGCAGCGACGCCCACTACCCGGTCGAAGTCGGGCGCGCGTACACGATGGTCGATGCGGACGTCTTGACGCCCGAGAGCGTCGTCAGCGCGATTCGGGACGGCCGCGTCGAACCGCGGGTCGAGCGGGGAACGTTCGACCAACTCGTCCGCCGCGGTTATCGGAAGGTGCACGAAGGGAAGGACAACCTCCACCGCCCCGAGGAGGAGTCACCCGGCGTCGGCGAACCGCCGAAACCGGAAGACTAGCTGAGTCGCTCGTCCAAAATCACTCTTCGACTCATCTCGGGATGCTCTCGGATTCGGCCGAGATGGCCTCAACCGAGTCGCTCGTCCAAAATCAATCGAGTCTTCGTACTCACAACTTCCTCCAACTCCCGCGCGCGGGTTATGAGTTGGTTCACGCCTTGCGTGTCGGAGGCGTCCACGACGAGCACGATGTCGTCCTCGCCGCTGACCTGCCAGACGAAATCGACCTGTTCCCACTCCGCGAGCGTGTCGGACATCCTCGTCGTGTCGACGGCCACGTCTACGCCGATTTCTATCATCGCTTTCACGTTCCCCGTGTGGGTCGTAACCGTGAACCGCTCGATAACGCCGTCCTCGGTCATGCGTTCGACTCGATTTCGAACGGTCCCTTCCGACGTTCCGACCGCTTCGGCTATCTCTGTGTACGGTGTGCGGGCGTCTCGCCGGAGGAGATTCAGTATCTGTCGGTCGAGTGCGTCCATGGAGATTTGCAGGTAGTGGTGCACGCTACTTGACGATTACGAATTTCGTAACAATGCTTCGAAAGCAAGGTTTATAGGCCCGGATTGCATATGAATCTCGTAATGCCGGGTGCCTACGTCGCGCTGGAGGGTGGCCATGTGGTGGAAGCCCGTGGTCGTTCTCCGGGAACGGCTTGCGGAGAACTGGTTTTTACAACAGCATACACGGGTTACGAGGAGAGCCTCACCGATCCGTCCTACGAAGAACAGGTACTCACGTTCTCGTACCCCCTCATCGGGAACTACGGCGTCCGAGAGGAGCGCTTCGAGAGCGACCGAGTACACCCGCGCGCCGTCGTCGCGCGTGAACTGACCGAAGACGTCGCCGAGTGGCTCGAAGCCGAGGGCGTTCCCGCGGTGGACCACCTCGACACCCGCGACCTCGTCGGCGGGATTCGAGAGCAGGGTGCGATGAAGTGCGGTATCGCGGTCGGCGAGAACGCCACGCCCGAGGACGCGCTCGCGGAACTCGAACGCTGTCCGGGCATGAGCGACCACGACGACATCGGCGAGCAGGTCAGCGTCTCCGAACACGAGATTCACCTCGGTGACGGTGACGAGACCGACACGACCGTCGCGCTCATCGACTGCGGCGCGAAGGGAAGCATCATCGACTCGCTGGTCGAACGCGGTGCGGACGTCCACGTCCTCCCGCACGACGCGACCGCGGCCGACGTGGAGGGCGTCGATGCCGACGTGCTCTTCGTTTCGAACGGTCCGGGCGACCCTGCGAACTTCGAAGCGGCCCAGAAACTGGTCGAGACGTTCGTCGGCGAACTGCCGCTCGCGGGCATCTGCCTCGGACAGCAGATCATCGCCCGCGCGCTCGGCGGCACGACCGAGAAGATGGACTTCGGTCACCGCGGCGTCAACCAGCCCGTCCGCGACCTCGAATCTGGACAGGTCGTCATGACGACGCAGAACCACGGCTACACCGTCGCCGACCCCGGCGACCTCGAAGTCACGCAGATCAACGTCAACGACGACACGCCGGAAGGATTGGAGAGCGACGATCTCGACATCCTGACGCGCCAGTACCACCCCGAAGCCAACCCCGGACCGAACGACACCCTAGGATTCTTCGACGACGTTCTCTCGATGGCACCTCGACGGCGACTCGTCGCCGCGGACTAAGACTCCGACTCCACTCACCGACCGCTGATTATCGGCGGTAACGCGACGTACCGTTTTCCGATTATTCCTCGATTTCGATTCCTTTCTCGCCCGGGACGTTCCAATCGAGTTCGACCAGCCCCCGCGACGTTCCGCGGTGGCCGTCCCGACTGACGACTTCGAACGTCCGGTTCTCGGCTTCTGGCGTAAAGAGTGAGGCGAGCATCAGTCGAGCGACGTCCGCACGCGGGATGGACCCGGAGACGGTTTCGCCGCCCTCGCCGACCAACACGTCGCCGGTCGCGGGCGCGTTCGTCAGTCCGCCGGGGCGGATGATGGTGTACGGAACACCCGAGGTCCGAAGCACGGATTCGGCGTGGTTTTTCGCGTTGAGGACGCGCCAGAGGAGGAATCGAAACGGGGCGGGAATCCCTTCACGGGAGTCGCCGACGCCGATGGAACTCTCGAAGACGAAGTGCTCGACGTCGGCGGCGACGGCCGCATGGACGAGGTTCTCGACGCCCGCCCCGTCCACGAGGTCGCCCATCAGAGCGTGCAATCCCGGCGACGACCCGACAGCACAGAGGACGCCGTTGCAGTCGGCGACGGCGCGGGAGGCGTCCGCCGGGTCCAGCAGGTCGCCGACGATAACCTCGTCCGCACCGTCTTCCGACAGCGTTCGCTCCTTCTCGCGCGAGCGAGTCATCGCCCTGACGGTGATATCCGTATCGCGCAGTCGTCGGAGAAGTTCACGTCCCGTTCCGCCGCTGGCACCCGCGACGAGCAGTCGCTCGATTTCGTTCGACATTGTAGCGTGGGTAGGCGTAGAACCCTGAAAGGTCTCGCGGCCAACGGTGTCGTGCCGACTCACCGGGACCGCTACACGTCGCTACCCATATATTTCCATAAGTAATAAAATAATAAATTTACTAAGGTCTAGATTAATTATTTATTATTGCACTCTATTAAATAATTTGCAGCTATGAAGAGAAGCTACAACGGAGATACGGACGGAACGCAACCGGACAGGCGGGCAATTCTCAAAACCGGCGCGCTCGGACTGACGAGCATCGTCGGTGGGACCGGTCTTGCCAGTGCGGTATCGAACGGGAAATCGCCTCGCGGAAGCGACGTTCAGACGGTAACAGCATCCTGCGGAGCGGCGATTTCCGAAGCGCAGCGGCGTGAGGCCCAGCGACGTGCTGTCCGCGATTTCGAACGAAGGAACGGATATTCCCCGGACGCAATTCCGGCGAGCGAGCAACGGTCGAACGGCGGTGAGGTGGTCGCGTACGCCTACGGTTTCGACGCGAACGGCGTCGCCCGTTCGTACGTCGGCATCGCTGGCGAGGATACGACGACGCCCAAAGCGCAATCGGGACGGGCCGAAGCGCTGATTCACAAACGATTCGACTCCCGGGTCGCCGAACTTTCATCGGCTATCGAGGCGTCCGAACGACGGGCCACGACGATGGCTGGCGGAACCGTGTCCGGGACGGACAACATGCAGCAGACCTATTCGCAGAAACTCGAATACGCGAAGGACCCGTACGGCGTCGCCGGGGCGACGTTTTACTGGTTCGAAGACACCCTCGACAGCACGGACGGAGACGTTCACTCGTTCCATTCCCCCGCGGGATTCGAACCGGGGACGCAGGCGTTCGGGTCCGGCTACGAAAACGAGTGGGGACGGGTGTTTCACCGATGGAACAAGAGCGAGATGGGGAACACCGACGTCGACTACGGCCAGTGGAAACCCTACGGAACCCAAGGCGGTTCCTCGTCGACGGCGTACTCCCTCAGCGTGACCGCAGGGTGGATGACCGCGCAGGTTTCGGCCGGTATCTCGTGGTCGTACTCCCAACCGAACGTCGAAGTCGTGGACGAGTCTTCGGCCTACAACGAGTACAACCAATGGCAGTTGAAGGTCAACGGCGGCGACGACACCCGCGAAAACTTCGTCGGCTTCCAGCCGTCGAGCGCGGCGTCGATGAACTGGTACGACCCGGAGATGGACCGCAGGAACATCTGTGAAAACGAGGTGAAAGGCCAGTTCATCGACGACGGTTCGTCACACTGGCTCAGTTCGACGAGTATGTTCTACAAGGTTCCCGCCTAACGACCCCACTCGCGCTCGACCTTCGGCCTGTCGCCGACCGACTGCACGCAAATCGGTTCGTCGCGCGCGCCGAGCGCTTCGACCGCCGCCGTCGCGCTGGCGGCGGTCGTGAAGTACGTGATATCCTCCTCGACGGCCATCTCCAATGCCTCGCGGTCGTCGCTCACGAGGAGGTCGATTTTGCCTTCCCGGACCGCCTTCGCGGTGTCCTCGAACTCGGCGAGTTCGTAGTAGTCGCCGAAGCCGTCCACGTCGAGTTCGACGACCGCGACGCCCTCCGTCGGAAGCGCGTTCGAGGCGGCGGATTGGGCCTTCTCGTAGGCCTTGCCGAACGAGTCGGCGGTGCCCATCACTTCACCCGTCGATTTCATCTCCGGGCCGAGGCGCGGGTCGGACCCGGAGAGGCGGTCGAACGGGAGGACGACCTCTTTCACGCTCGTCTGCTCGGGAATCTGTTCGGCGGCATCGAGGTCAGCAAGCGTCTCCCCGGCCATCACCTTCGCCGCGAGTTTCGCTATCGGGACGCCCGTCGCCTTCGAGACGAACGGAACCGTCCGCGAGGAACGCGGGTTGGCTTCGAGGACGTAGACCGTTCCGTCCTGAACGGCCAACTGGACGTTGAGCAGCCCGACCGTGTCGAGGGCGCGGGCGATGTCTTCAGTCACGTCACGGACGCGAGAGAGCGTCTCCTCGGACAGCGAGCGAGTCGGAATCATGCAGGCCGAGTCACCCGAGTGGACGCCCGCGCTCTCGACGTGCTCCATGATGCCGCCGATGACGATGTTCTCGCCGTCGGAAACGGCGTCCACGTCCAGTTCCACCGCGTCGGCGAGGAACTCGTCCACGAGGATGGGTTTGTCGGGCGAGACGCGGACCGCCTCCTCGATGTACTCCGTGAGTTCGTCGTCGTCGTACACGATGTCCATCGCGCGGCCACCGAGGACGTAGGACGGACGCACGAGGACGGGGTAGCCGATGTCGTGCGCGAGTTCGAGGGCTTCCTCCTCGCTCGTCGCGCTCCCGCCGGTCGGCTGTTCGATTCCCAAGTCGTCCATCAGGCGGTTGAAGCGGTCGCGGTCCTCCGCGAGGTCCATGGCATCCACCGTGGTGCCGAGGACCTTGCAGTCGAGGTCCCGGCGTTCGAGTTCTTCCTCCAGCGGGTGACCGATATCGACCGAGGTCTGACCGCCGAACTGGACCATCACGCCGTCGGCGTTCGTCGCCTCGATGACGTCGGCGACCTCTTCCGCCGTTATCGGTTCGAAGAACAGGCCGTCGGAGGTGTCGTAGTCCGTCGAAACCGTCTCCGGATTGTTGTTCACGACGTGGGCCTCGATGCCCATCTCGCGGAGCGCGCGGACCGCGTGGACCGAACAGTAGTCGAACTCGACGCCCTGCCCGATGCGAATCGGGCCGCCGCCGACGACCACGACGCTCTCCACGTCGGGATTCACCTGCAGTTCGTCGTTGCCGAACACGTTCGTCTCGCGGGCGGACCGCGCGGAGTAGTAGTACGGCGTCGAGGCGGCGAACTCGCCCGCACAGGTATCGACCTGCTTGAACGAGCGCTCGGGTGCGGCCGTCTCGACCGACCCGACGTCGGCACCGGCCATCGCCGCGACCTCCTGGTTCGTGAACCCTTTCTCGGCCGCCGGGGCGAACTCGCCGTCCTGTGCGGCCTCGACCGATTCCGCGATGCGGCCGTAGCGCTCGACGTACCACGATTCGATGCCGGTCAGGTCCGCGACCTGTTCGGCGGTGTAGCCGCGCTCGAACGCCTCGAACATGGCGTACGGGCGGTCGGGGCTCGGCCGTTCGAGATAGTGGGTTTCGAGTTCGTCGTCGGAAATTTCGTCCCACTCCGCGTCGGGTTCGTACTCGGAACTGCGGAGGGCTTTGAGGAGGCTCTCCTCGAAGGTGCGCCCGATGGCCATCGCCTCGCCGGTCGATTTCATCGCGGTGCTGAGTTCGAAGTCCACGTCGTCGAACTTGTCCTTGGGCCAGCGCGGAACCTTCGTCACCACGTAGTCGATGGCGGGTTCGAACGCGGCCGTGGTTTCGCCCGTGATCTCGTTCTCGATTTCGTGCAGGCGCTTACCGAGCGCGACCTTCGCCGTGACGCGGGCGATGGGGTAGCCCGTCGCCTTGGAGGCCAGCGCCGAGGAACGCGAGACGCGCGGGTTCACTTCGACGACGCGGTACTCGCCGCCGGGCGTGCCGTCGTCGTGCCACGCGAACTGGATATTACACCCGCCCTGAATCCCCAAATCGCGGATGACTTCGAGGGCCACGTCGCGCATCTCTTGGTGTCCCTCGTCGGGGATGACCTGCGAGGGCGTGACGACGGTGGACTCGCCCGTGTGAATCCCCATCGGGTCGAGGTTCTCCATGTTGCAGATGATGATACACGAGTCGTCGGCGTCGCGCATCACCTCGTACTCCAGTTCGACCCATCCCTCGATGGATTCCGTGATGAGCACCTCGTTGTTGCGCGAGAGGCGCAGCCCCTTCCGCACGCGCTCTTTCAGTTCGTCCATCTCGTGGACGACGCCGGACCCGGACCCGCCGAGGGTGTAGGTCGTCCGCGAGATGACGGGGAGGCCGCCGACCGTTTCCACTGCTTCCTCGACTCGTTCACCCAGCGCGTCCTCGTCCAACTCCGTGACCGATTCGCCCTCGTCGAGCGTGATGGTCGTCGAACGCGGCATCGGTTGGCCCAAGTCCTGCATCCGCTCGCGGAAGAGGTCGCGGTCTTCGGTGGCGTAGATGGTGTCGAGGGGCGTTCCCATTATCTCCACGTCGTACTCGTCGAGGATGCCCTCCTCGCTGAGTTCGGCGGTGACGTTCAGTCCCGTCTGTCCACCAAGTCCGGCGATAACGCCGTCCGGGCGCTCCTTCCGGATGATTTCGGCGATGGCGTCCGTCGTGATGGGTTCGATGTACACCTCGTCGGCCATCTCCGGGTCGGTCATGATGGTCGCCGGGTTGGAGTTCACGAGAACGACTCGCGCCCCCTCTTCCTGTAGCGCGCGGCAGGCCTGTGCGCCGGAGTAGTCGAACTCCGCTGCCTGCCCTATTTGGATGGGTCCGCTTCCGATGAGCAAAATCGTCCTGTCCTCGGTGTCCTCACTCATGGCTGTTATCGATGTGAAGTTCGTACATCGTAATAAGCCCCACGAATCATTACGAGGTACGAAACTGAATTTCGAATTTCGGAAATCCACGAGCAGATTTGCGTTGTTCGAGAGGATTCCGGGGATTACAGGACGGAAAGCGGGGGGCGGAGCCCAGAACTGAACGAAAGAACAATTGTCGTGGGCGCAATCGGCGTTTCAGCAGGGGATTTTTCCTTCCTCACGTTCGCCTCTTCGAGTACATATCTGCAGGTAAAGGGTTTTACAGCCTGAACCACTACGTCGAATCATGTGGAAACGGTTGCTGGCGCTGTTGCTGTTGATACCGTTACTCGACGGGCTGTTCCTCATCTTCGTCGCCTCGCAGATCGGCTGGATGATCACCGTCGCGCTCGTCGTACTGACCGCCCTCATCGGCATGATGCTCGTCCGCGCCGAAGGGAGACACACCATCAGACGGATTCAAACCGACCTCGCACGCGGGGACGCCCCGACGAACCGAATCATCGACGGCGGCTTCCTGCTCGTCTCGGGTGCCTTCCTGCTCACGCCCGGTCTCATCACGGACACGCTCGGGTTCCTGTTCGCGCTCCCGCCCACGCGTGCGGTGTTCCGTACGGTGGCGAAAAAGTGGGTCATCACGCCCTACCTCGACAAGCAGACCGGCGGGTTCGCCACGGGCAACGTCTACACCTTCGGCTTCCCCAACGGCGGCAACGTCACCGGAACCGGAAATTCGGGCAACACGACCTCCTCGACCGGCTCCGGTGGTGACACGTACCGGGTGGATTCGGACGCCTATGATATCGATTTCGATGACGACTCGGAGGAGAAAGGAAACCCTTAAAACTCACAACCGGCAACGAGTAAATGCGTCCAACCGGGGCCAATAGCTCAGTTAGGTTGAGCGCTCGGCTGATAACCGGGAGGTCCGCGGTTCAAATCCGCGTTGGCCCATCCCAATTTCACTCGGTCTTTGACCGATCGAAAACGGGGCGCAACCTCCCCAGCCAACTAATCTTACGGTACTCACATTCTACAGCGATCCGCTTCTCGTGTGACGTTGAACTTGTTTCCCGACGGCTATTTACGCCTTCTGGCGATTTCCATAGCCAGAGGTGGTCGCTGTGAACTCCTTCCCGAAACCGACGGGTCGTTCGATCTATCGACGTGTGCAAAAATACACGGTTTATCTTCTACTTCACGCTCTTGTCCGATTACGCAGCCGTCGTTTCGTCTTCGAGTTCGGTTTCCGCCGCACTCCGACGACTGGATACCCACGTGCTCAGGGCCACTGACACCCCGGTCAAGATGCCGATCCGCGTCCCGAGTTCTTTCTCGCCGACGACACGCGCGGCGGCTGTTGCGACGATGAATGCTACGAAACCGCTCAGAAGGCTCTTTTTCAGGGCCATGTGCCCACTACCTCAGGTAGATAAAAGGTCCCATCGATTGAGCATTGGACGGAGAACCCGTGAACGGGACTCGTGATTTCTGGAGGGACGACGAGCCTTCGAGAGTTCTCTCTCGCGGTTCGATTCTCCACCACTTTACGACCGTCAGCAACTGCTTCGGCTCTTCTGCACTTTCCGTACCACCCAGACGAACGAGATGACCGCCACCCCCGTCAGCAGGTGTTTCGCAAGTCCGCGCCAATTCGGATAGTCGGTTTCCGCCCCTTCGTTCTCCATGGGTTCTCGTCGGGAGAGTCACTGAAATCGGTTGTGGCGCTCGGTCCGTTCTTCGAAAACTCGGAAGAAACCGCCGTCAGTCGAATTCCAGTCCCCGCTCTCGCTCCCGCCCTCGTCGCGCTGTCACGTCCCCGACCGTCTCGTTCTCCAACAGCAGGTCCACCCGCCGTTCGAACTTCCCACTAGAATTTATAAAAATCATGCCACTCGTTCGGGCGCAGGTTCTTAGCGCGTGCGACCCAATCACAACCATGGCGAACCGGGTACCATCGGGACCGGAGGGGGTACCGTTTCTGGGGTCGAGCCTGCAGTACGCGGACGACCCGCTGGGGTTCATGGAGCGCGTCGCACGCGAGTACGGCGACGTGGCCCGCATCGACGTGTACGGGACGGAGGTCTACCAGGTGACCGACCCGGCGGCCATCCGACGCGTCCTCGTGACGAACGCCGCGAACTACCGCAAGCCGAGTCTGGGCGGCGACGAGGGACTCGGTGGTCTCCTCGGCGACGGTCTGCTGACCAGCGACGGCGACCACTGGCAGCGTCAGCGTAAGGCCATGCAACCGTCCTTCTACGGCGAGAAACTGGACGAGTACGGGGAGATAATCGTCCGCGATACGACCGAGTTGGCCGACTCGTTTTCCGACGGCGAGCACACCGACATCCACGCCGAGATGTCGGAACTCACCCTCAGAATCGTCGTCGAGAGCCTGCTCGGCGCTCGAATCGACGGGATGGAACGCGCGATTCGGGAAGCCCTGATGGAAGTCGGCGAGCGCTTCCAACCCGGTCCGCAGGGATTCGTCCCCGAGGAGATACCGACGCCGCGAAATGTGCGGTATCGCCGCGCCGTTGATAGATTGGACCGAATCCTTCGGGAGATTCGCCGCCAACACGAGCACACCGGCGACGAGGACGACCTGCTCGGCGTGTTGCTCGACCGACGCGACGATGGAGCGCTCTCCGACGAGAGCGTCCGCAACGAGATGATGACGATGTTGCTCGCTGGACACGACACGACGGCCTTGACGCTCACGTACGCGTGGTATCTGCTCTCGAAACACCCCGAGGTCGCGGAGCGATTTCACGACGAACTCGATTCGGTGGTGGAGGGGACGCCGACGGTCGCCGACCTCGCGGACCTCGATTACCTCGACGACATCGTGACGGAGACGCTGCGACTGTATCCGCCCGCCTACGTCGTCTACCGGCAGGCGGCAGCGGCGGACGAACTCGCCGGATTCCACGTCCCGGCGGACACCATCGTCTCCACGCCGCAGTGGGTCGTCCACCACGACGAGCGGTTTTTCTCCGACCCGTGGGAATTCCGCCCCGAGCGTTGGACGGACGAGTTCCGCCGCGACCTCCCGCCGTTCGCTTACTTCCCGTTCGGCGGCGGCCCGCGCAAGTGTATCGGCGACGGCTTCGCCATGCGCGAGGCGAAACTCGTGCTGGCGACGCTCGGCACGCGATTCGAGTTCGACCTCGTTTCCACCGCGCCGTTGGACCTCGTTCCGCTCGTCACCTTGCACCCGGCAAATCCGGTCGAGGTGACGGTGCGAGCGCGGTAGACCGTTCCTCTTTCAGTCCATCTCCCGGACGACATCGACAAGTGACACGTGTGCAGTCGCTTACCTCTCGGCGGGCAAAACCGTGCGATTCACGCAAGTGGAGGACGAAGCCGGTGGTATGAGCACAGGGAACGCCGCGAAGAAGGTTCGGTTCGGCCTGGCGATGGCGCTCGGCGTCATCGTGCCGGGCATGCTGAAATACGTCCTGACCCAGAGCGGATACGGTCTACTCGGGTCCGTGATCTTCTACACCGGTTATCTCTCGGCCGCCGTCGTAATCTGGTACGTCTGGATCAGACCGCTGGAGTTGACCGGTTCGAGCGGGGCATAGCGGAAGTTTAAAGGAGAACTCACACCGACTTTCGGACAGGAATGTTCGAGTTCGTCCCATTACCGCTCGTCGACGACTTCCTTCTCAAAATCAACGTCGGAGACGCGATTTTCGCGCTGTTCGCGGTTTCGCTCGTGGCTTCGATTCCGCTGAAGTCACGGAAAGTACTCTCGCTGAACTCGATTCTGTTCGGCATTCTGTTCCTCCTCATCGTGTCGATGGGGGCACCGGCCACGTACGCCTATCTCGGCGTCGTGTTGCTGGTCATCGCGCCCCTGCTGTACACGACGGCCGGTCGATAGATAGAACGTCTTTTTTCCTTGGAGGCCGACCGTTCGGACATGGCAGACGACCTAACGGCCACGCTTCACACGAATCACGGCGACATCGAGGTTCGACTGTTCGACGAACGCGCACCCCGCACCGTCGGAAACTTCGTCGGTCTGGCGACCGGCGAGCGCGAATGGACGGACCCGCAGTCGGGCGACCGAATGACCGACCAACCGCTCTACGACGACGTACTCTTCCACCGCGTCATCGACGGCTTCATGATTCAGGGCGGCGACCCGACCGGAACCGGCCGCGGCGGTCCCGGCTACCAGTTCGACGACGAGTTCCACCCCGAACTCTCCCACGACGGTCCGGGCATCCTCTCGATGGCGAACTCCGGCCCGAACACCAACGGTTCGCAGTTCTTCATCACGCTCGACGCTCAACCGCACCTCGACAACCGCCACGCCGTGTTCGGTGAGGTCATCGACGGCATGGACGTCGTCGAAGAGATCGGCAACGTTGATACGAACCCGCAGGACAAACCGCTCGACGATGTGGTTCTCGAATCCGTCGAGATTCACGACTGAGCGCCGACGCGAACGGTTCGTTTTTTCTCGCTATCGACGAGTGGCGGTTCTCGGACTCGAATCGACGGTTCTCAAATCATCGGTTCTCAGATCGACGCGTTGTCGAGGACGATTTCGACCAGCGCGAGGCAGACGAGAGCAGTCCCGCGAGAACGCCGCTTTCTGTAAAACCGTAGTGGAACGGGTACACCCACAGGGAGAAGAAGAGGAGGGCACCGACGACGAGAAGGCACGCGCCGAGCAGGTGTTTCGCTTTCGGACCCATATTCGAAACGACGTGTCGAGTTTCTACATGTTTTTGCCCACGAACGGAGAATCCGTGCTGTTCGTCTTCTCGGTGGAATCCCGAAAATCGTTCATTTTCGACCGTTCGCCGCCGAGGGTTTCGACACGACGACCGGTTTTCACCACGATTGCTAGGGTCCACGACCGCACCGCATGCGGATGGGCGGCCGGAACCGCACGGCCGCCCATCCTCGGCGCCCCCGTTCCTTCCCCGGGCGTGGTCGCGGTGCGTTCACATCGAACGCGCCGCGACCACCGCGCGTCCCGTTGGCCGGACGGCTATCGATTTGCGGCAGTTTGTCCCCTTCCGTCGGCATGCCGATTCCGAAACCACTTCCGTCGTTCGACGCCAAGCCTCGCCATGGACGACTCTGCGGAACGGACGAAAGTCGAGTGGCGCGAGTGGGGTGACGCGGCGTTCGAGGAGGCGCGGGAGGAAGACAAACCCGTCCTGCTCTCGCTGTCGGCGCGCTGGTGTTCGTGGTGCCACGAGATGGACGAGACGACCTACGCGCTGCCGACGCTGGCGGCGAACGTCAACGACTCATTCATTCCGGTTCGGGCCGACATCGACCGTCAGCCGCGCGTCAGGGAGCGATACAACATGGGCGGCTTCCCGACGACGGTGTTCCTCACGCCCGAAGGCGAACACTTGACCGGTGCGACGTTCCTCGACGCGAACACCATGCGCCAGGTCGTCGGACAGGTACGGGACCTCTGGAAGCACAAGGGACGCGAGGCGTCGCAAGTCCCGCGAACCGTCCGCGACCAGAACCCCCCAGCGGGCGAGGTCACGGACGAAATCGAGCGTCTGCTGGTCGGTCAGGTGGAAGACCGGTTCGACCCGACCAACGGCGGTTGGGGAGACGACGCGAAGTTCCCGCTTCCACGGACCGTCGAGTTCGCGCTGAAACGGGACCGGAAGCGCGCGCTCGCCACGCTCTCGCCCATCACGGCGAACCTCTACGACGACTACGAGGGCGGCTTCTTCCGATACGCCGGAACCCGCGAGTGGAACGACGTTCACCGCGAGAAGATGCTCGACGTGAACGCCGCGCTGTTGCGCGCCTACGCGAACGCCTACCTGTACACGGGCGAGGAACGCTACCGCGACCCCGCCGCGAAGACCGTCGAGTACCTGACGACGACGCTCTGGGAGGGCGACGCCTTCGGCGGCAGCCAGCGACCCGGCGACGGCTACTACGAGGGCGACGCGAGCGACCGTGAGAGCCGGGAAGCCCCGGCGGTCGATTTCACGGCCTTCGCCGACCGGAACGCGCTCGCCGCCGACGCCCTGCTCACCTACACCTCCTATACGGACGACGAACACGCCCGCCGCTACGCCGAGCGGACCCTCGATTTCCTCGCATCGTACGTCGAGGACGGCGCGGTCGTCCACTACCGCGACGGCGACGAGGAGGGCGAGCGGGGCCTGCTCGCCGACCAAGCCACCGTGATTCGAGCGTTCGTCACCGCCGCGCAAGTGCTCGGGGATGAGGAGGGCTATCTCGACATTGCCCGCTCCGTCGCCGACCACGCCATCGACACGCTACAGACGGACGACGGCGCGTTCATCGACGGGCCGGAGGAGGGACCGGGCCTGCTCGACCGGTCGCTCCGCCCCGTGGACGACAACGCCGCAATCGCGGACGCGCTGGTCGATTTGGCCATGCTGACGGGCGAGGAAGCGTACGAAGACGCGGCACGGGACGCCATCGGCGCGTTCGCCGGTGCGGCGGACAGAATCGGCGTGCAGGTGGCTGGCTACGCAACCGCCGCGTCTCGGCTGTGTCGTCCGCCCCTGCGAGTCGTCGTCGCCACCGAACCGGGTTCGAACCTGCATCGCGCCGCGCTTCGTCTCGCCGACCACGAGAAGGTGGTCGTGCTCGCCCCCGACGGCGAGTACGAGCGGGGCACCGCCCGCCTCGTCGATGGCGAAACGGTCTCGGACGCGGCGACGTCGCCCGCGGAGTTGAGTGAACTTGCGGCGAGTTTCTTCTGAACTGATCGTGAGAAAATAAGCGGGCATTCGGTCGAACGTCCGGAAAACGCACGTAGCGTTTTTATACTGTCGCCCTAATGTCACCAGATATGGCAAATCTCCGCGATTTGGGTCTCTCCGAATACGAAGCTCGCGCGTACCGGGCGCTGTTGAACACCGGCCCGACGACGGCGAAGGACCTCTCCCGTGTGAGCGACGTTCCGATGGGGCGGATTTACGACGTTCTCAACAGTTTGGAGACGCACAATCTCGTCCGGAGTCAGAGCGCGAGCCGTCCGAAGAAGTACGTCGCGGTCGAACCCAGCACCGCACTCGACCGACTGCTGGACGACAAGCTGGACGAACTGAACGCCAAGGCGAACCAGTACGAAGATATCGTCGACGAGTTGAGCACCGAACTGGACGCCGTTGAGCCACCCATCGAGGAGGGGTTCTGGACGGCGGCGGTCGGCGCGGACGACTCGCTCGAACTGCTCATCGAGCGGTTGGACGCCGCGGAGCGTCGCATCGACATGGTTGCCGGGCGCGTCTCGCCGACGTTCGATATCGGAAATATCGGCGATACCGTTACCGAGCACCTCGAACGAGCGTTGGATCGCGGGGTGGACGTGTCCGTCCTCATGTCGCCAGAACTCGTCAGCACGCTCCCCGAGAGCGTCGGACAGCGATACGCATCGACCCTCTCCGACCATCCGCAGTTTTCGGTTCGGACGACGCCGGAAATCGACGGCACGTTCAACCTCATCGACGACATCGAGGTGTGCATCGAGGTTGCGAATCCCCTCTCACCCGGCGAGGCGTTCGCCATGATAGACCTCAAAGACCCCGAGTTCGCGGCGAACGTCAACAGCCAGTTCTCCTCGCGGTGGGAGACGGCGGAACCGCTCCACTTTTGATATCACTCGCGGCGCGCGAGACCGGCGAGGTGGCCCGCCTCTTCGAGAATGATTTCGGACACGCCGAGTCGAACCGCGTTCTCGCTCCCGGGGAGACAACAGACCACGACGCCGTTCGCGACGCCCGCGGTCGCTCGCGTCCCGACGATCTTCGTCCCGATGTCGTCGTAGGAGAGCCGCCGGAACAGTTCGCCGAAACCGGGTAGCTCCTTCTCGAGCAGCGGGCGAACGGCCTCTACCGTCACGTCGTCCGGCGTGACTCCGGTGCCGCCGGTCGTGACGACGACGCCCACGTCGTCGCGCCCGACGATGTTGTGTACCGTCTTCTGCACCCCGTCGTGATCGTCGGCGACGAGTTCCCGCGTCACGACGTCGTGTCCCGCATCCTCGACGAGTTCCGCGATGGCGTCGCCCGCCGGGTCGTCGTCCACGGACCGCGACGAGGAGACGGTGACGACCGCGAAGCCGAGTTCGCTCACGTCGTGGCTGTGATGGTCGTGGTCGTGGTTGTGCGCGTGGTCGTGGTGGCCGTGTTCATCGTCGCTGTGGCCGTCGTGACCGTCTTCGTGGTCGTGGTGGCCGTATTCGCCCTCGTCGTGTCCAGTGTCATCGTGGCCGTCGCTGTGGTCTCCGCCGTTATCGTCGTGATTCGTCATGTCCGACTCTTGGGCGGGCCACCCCAAAAGTCCACACGAACCCCCGATTTGCACACAGTTTTGGTCTTCGCCGCCGACGGTGCAAGCATGAAGGCCGTCCAGTTCACGGAACACGGCGGAACCGAAGTCATCGAATACGGCGATTTCCCCGACCCGGAACCGGAACGCGACGAGGTTCTCGTCGACGTGAAGGCGGGCGCGCTGAACCACTTGGACGTGTGGACGCGCCGCGGACTGCCCGGAATCACCCTCGACATGCCGCACATCCCCGGCAGCGACGGGGCGGGCGAGGTCGTGGACGTCGGCGAAGACGTGACGCGCTTCGAACCCGGCGACCGCGTTGCGCTCTCGGCGGGCGTCAGTTGCGGGAAGTGCGAGTTCTGCCGCCACGGCGAGCACTCGATGTGCGTCAACTACCACATCATCGGCGAACACGTCCGCGGCGTTCACAGCGAACTCGCCGCCGTCCCCGAGGACAACCTGCTTTCGGTTCCCGAGGGCGTCTCGTGGGAGACGGCCGCGGCGGCCCCGCTCGTCTTCCAGACCGCGTGGCGGATGCTCATCACGCGCGCCGACGTCACGTCGGGCGAACACGTTCTCGTCCTCGGCGCGTCCGGCGGCGTCGGCCACGCGGCGGTTCAGATCGCCGACTACGCCGGGGCGACGGTGTACGCCACGGGGAGCAGCGAGGCGAAACTCGAACACGCCCGCGAACTCGGTGCCGACCACGTTATCGACTACGAGGCAGAGGATTTCGCCTCGCAAATCCGCGAGCTGACCGGCGGACGCGGCGTCGATGTCGTCGTGGACCACATCGGCAAGGCCACGTGGCAGGATTCGCTCAAGAGTCTCGCCAAGGGCGGACGAATCGTCACCTGTGGTGCGACCACCGGAGGCCAACCGGAAACCGACATCAACCGAATCTTCTGGAACCAGCTCTCGGTCATCGGCTCGACGATGGCCAGCCTCGGCGAGGCGGACGACGTGATGGAACTCGTCTGGGACGGCACCTTCGAACCCGCGATTCGGGAGGTCCTCCCGATGAGCGAGACGGCCCGCGCCCACGAGATGCTCGAAAACCGGGAAGGCTTTGGTAAAGTGGTGGTAAAACCCGATAGCGAGTTATGATGACCGAGAACAGCGAATCGAGGGAGTTCGGACGGAGCGGGTGGATTCTGGTCGGCGTAATCGTACTGGCGTTCGTCGTTTCGCCGCTGCTCATCTACCTCAATCCGCCCTATCTGCCGTTCAAGTTCGCTTACCTCATCCTGCCGCTCATCCCGGCGCTGTTGCTCGGCGGGGTGGCGGTGTGGTCGGCCCAAAAACGGGTGTAGGTGCGACCGGACCGACCCGAACGCACGTCCCGGTGTCTCATATTGTCCGACATTTTCTCGAATCGATCGTCTTCTTCTGAAATGTAATCTCCGCAATACACAAATTTTTCATGATGTGGGAGAATGACACACGCAGAATGAGCGTCATCCACGTCTCGGAGAAACACGACGGAACGACACATCGGCAAGTGGAACTCAAATTCTGGCATCCGGGATGCTGGACGCTCGAAGTCTCCGACGAGTACGACGGAACCCACATCATCGAGAAGTCGCTCTACCCGACCGACGAGATGGTTAAGGGTGACTTCATCATCGTTTCCGAGGGTGACCACGACATCGAGACGTTCGTCGAAGCCATCGACTCCCACCGCGTGGTCGAGAGCACGGCCATCCTGAAACACAGCGGCGACCGCGCCCGCGTCGTCGTCACCTACGCGCGCTCGTCCAGCATCGTCCCGGAAATCGTCAACTCGGAGTTCATGCCCATCGAACCCGTGCACATCACCGGCGGGTACGAGTACTGGACCGTCCTCGTCCGCTCGGACCAACTCGAATCCGTCTTCACCAGACTCGAAGACGAGTACGACGTGCAGTTGGAATCGATTCACGAGGTGGACCCCCACGACAACGTGGAGTTCGCCAACACCAGCGACCGGATTTACGACTCGCTTTCGGCCCGCCAGACGGAGTGTCTCTTCTCGGCGCACGAGGCGGGCTACTACAACTGGCCGCGTGACGTGACCGCGAACGACATCGCCGCCGACTTCGGCATCAGCGGCCCGACGTTCCTCGAACACCTCAGGAAGGGCGAACAGAAGGTCCTCAACGCCTTCCTCACCAAACTCGCCAAGCGAAACTACTGACCGCGCCGTCCCGTTGGCCGCATCACGAACCGATTTGAGGGTCGCCCCGAATGGTGATGCATGCCACCTTCCCTCACTATTTCCGACGTATTGGACGTGGAGTATCCCGACCCCCCGGCGTGGTCCGCGGACGGCGACTTTCTCGCGGCGACAGCGTACGAGGACGACGGGAACGCCCTGTTCGTGACCGACCCCGACGGGAACCGCTCGTGGCGATTTTCCCCCGAGGAGTGCTACGTCTTCGACTTCGAGTGGTCGCCGACGAAGCCCGAACTTCTCGTTGCGACCGACGCGGGCGAGTTACTGCTCGCCGACCCGGAGCGACGGACGACCGAGCGACTGCTCTCCGGGCCGGAGCCCACGGAATCGTACACGTGGTCGAACGACGGGACGCGGTTCGCGTTCTACCGCGACGGACGACCGACCGTCCGCGACGCCGAAACCGGAACCGAACGCGGGTTCGACGGGCCGAAACGAGGCCCGTTCCTCGGCGAATCCCGGATGTTCGCGTGGTCCGACGACGACACCTATCTGGCCTATCGGTTCGTGGAGGACGAAACCACACACGTCGGCGTCATCGATGTCGAATCCGCCAGCGGCCACACCGACGAACTGGTCTGGCGCACGCACGGCGAGATGGCGAATTCCTGCCCCGCGTGGCTGGCCGACGGTCGCGTCATTTTCGACCGGCGTGGTGAGGGCGGGACGATGAGACGAATCGTCGCCGCGGACCCCGAGACGGGCGAGGAGACCGTTCTCGTCGAGGAAATCGACCGCGAACGCGGTATCGTTTCGAGCGGTGCCCCGGCGGTGTCCCCCGACGGGACGAAAATCGCACTCTCGCTCCCGTTGGACGGGTGGGACCACGTTCACGTCGTCGATGTGACGTCTGGAGAGCGAACCCAACTCACTCGTGGGGCGTTCGAGGACAAGGGTGTCGCCGACGCGACGCCGCGGTGGCTGGACGACGAGACCCTCGTCTTCGCCTCCAATCGGAACGATTCCGGGCAGCGCCACCTGTTCGCCGTTACGCTCGACGGTGACACGACGTCGCTCGTCGAGACGCCCGGAACCAACGTCCACCCGCGCCCAGCACCGGACGGCGAAACCCTCGCGTACGTCCACGCCGACCGAGCGCGTTCGCCGGAGCTTCGGGTTTCGAGCGTGGTCGACGGTGAACCGAGGCGACTCACCCGCTCGTCAGTCGAGGAATGGCCGACGGCCCCCATCGACCCCGACCGAATCGAGTTCGAAAGCGCGGGACGGCGTATCGACGGCTATCTGTTGGACCCGCGGAAGTCCGATTCTGTCGCGGACGACGCCGCGGACCTTCCCGCCGTCGTCTGCGTTCACGGCGGGCCGATGCGCCAGATGCGCGACGGTTGGCATCCGTCGCGCTCCTACGGCCTCTTTTACACCTATCACCAGTACCTCGCCGCGAAGGGCTACGCCTGCCTCTTCGTCAACTATCGCGGCGGCATCGGCTACGGGAGGGAGTTCAGACAGGCCATCGCGGGGTCCCGCGGGGAGGACGAAATCGAGGACGTGGCGCGTGCGGGCGAGTTCCTGCAATCGCTGGACTACGTGGACGCCGATTCCGTCGCCGTGTGGGGCCTCTCCTACGGCGGTTACGCGACGCTCCAAGTCCTCGGGACGCACCCCGATACCTTCTCGCTCGGCATCAACCTCGCCGGATTGGCGGACCTCGAACTGTACCGCGAGTGGGCCGAGGAGACGAAATACCCGGCGGCCGTCTCGACCGAAGTGTTGCGGATGGGCGGCGAACCGTGGGAGGTCCCCGAGCGCTGGGACGAGGCTTCCCCGGTGACGCACATGGCGGACTACGAGGTTCCGCTGTACAACTTCCACGGGACGGGCGACCGGTACGTCAACTTCGAGCAACTCGACGTGGTGGTCGAAACGCTCACCGACCTCGGAAAGGAGTTCGACGCCGACCACTACCCCGGCGAGAATCACGTCTTCTCGAAGCGGGCGACGTGGAGGCGAACCTTGAGGAAGGTCGAACGAGTGTTGGAGGACGAACGATGAAGGTCTTCATCTCCGCCGATATGGAGGGAATCACAGGCATCGCCGACCCGAGCGACGTGGTGAAAGGCGAGGCCGACTACCCCGCCGGACGGGAAGCGATGGTCGCCGACGTGAACGCGGCCGTCGAGGGTGCTCTCTCCGGCGGTGCCGAGGCGGTCCTGGTCAACGACTCGCACTCCTCGATGACGAACTTGCCCCACAAATCGCTGCACGAATCGGCCCGCCTGATCCGCGGCGGCACGAAACCGTGGTCGATGATGCAGGGCCTGTCCGAGGACCACGACGTCGCCTTCTTCGTCGGCTATCACGCCAAGGCCGGAACGCCGGAGGCCGTCCTGAACCACACCTACTACGGACAGGTCCTCCTCTCGCTCCGCGTGAACGGCACGGAGGTCGGCGAACTCGGCTGGAACGCCGGACTCGCGGCCTCGATCGGCGTTCCGGTCGGCCTCGTTACGGGCGACGACGCGACCGAAGCGGAGGCCCTCGACCGTCTGGAGGACGTCGAAACCGCCGTCGTCAAGGACGCCGTTGACCGGTTCACCGCGAACTGCCTCCCTCCCGAACGGGCACGGGCGCGGATTCGGGACGGTGCGGAGCGGGCGGTCCGCCGGGCGTCCGACTTCGCGCAACCGACGCCGGACGAACCGGTGACCATCGAGGCCGACTGGGCGGCGACGAATCAGGCCGCCAGCGCGGCGGGGATTCCGTCGGTCGAACGCGTCGCTGGTCGGACGACCCGCATCGAAGCGGACTCGTACGTCGCGGCGTTCGAGGCGTCCGTGGCGATGTTGCACGGCGGCGGTGCGGGGAGGAACGAGTTCTACGGGTAGGCGGTGGCGGTCCCGCGTCGATGATGTTCGACGCATTTCTTCCATCCGGGTCGTGTTCGTCCGCGGACTGTACGCTCGCGGACGTTTGCCTCTTTTCGCAGTGATACCTCCGCGGGTACAACGAGACTGGAAACGAAATCGGGAACCGGAACACCACTCGAACCAGCTGCTCGACGGCTATCGTTCCGATGGATTCGAGGAACCGGTCCATGGGGTGGACTGGCCTCGTTTTTACTGAAAAACCTTCGCGCTCAGTCAGCCACTCCCGACACGAACGCGTCGATTCGCTCCCGCGCCCGCTCCTCGTCGTCGCCGACGAGTCCGCCGAGGAGGACGGAGAACATCACGTCGGTTCCGTCCCCCCTGTGGACGATTCCCGAGAGCGTCCTGCTCCCGGTGAGCGTGCCGGTCTTCGCCCGAACGCCCGAAACGTCGGCGAATCGCTCCGCCAGCGTTCCCTCGCCGGGTGCGGGAAGCGAGTCGAAGAACGTCTCGGACCACGGCCGTTCTCCGACCCATTCGAGCGTCCGCACCAGCCCCTGCGCCGAAATCAGGTTGTAGCGCGAGAGGCCGGATCCATCGCGGATTCGAGCGCGCCCGGCGTCGCGGGCGTCGAGGAAGTCGCCGACGACGCGTTCCCACGCGTCCCACGACCCTTCGGCGCGAACTTCGCGGGCGACGGTTCGGGCGAGTTGCTCCGCGAGGAAGTTGTCCGAGGGGACGTTCATCTCGCGGACGAGTTCGGAGACGGGCGGAGAGGTCACGGTGGCGACCGTCTCGCCCGATTCGGTATCGTCCGTGACGCGAACGCCGCCGGTGTGGTTCACGCCCTTCGCTTCGAGCGCGTCACGGAACGCGAGCAGACAGTGACGAACGGGGTCACCGACCGGGACGGTTTCGGTTTGGGGTTCTCCGGGGGGTTTTCCTTCCACTCGAATCGTATTCTCGGGACAGTCGCGGAACACCCGCAACTCCGCCGCGGCTTCGTCGAATTGGGCGCGGATTTCGACGGCAGCCGTGTCCGGCGTCACTTCGACGTCGGTGCCGGACACCGTAACGGAAACCGTGTTGCCGGAAAGCGCCAGCGGGGTGCTCTCCGCGCCGTAGCCGTACCGCCCGTCTTCCCACATCCAGCCCGGTCCGCGAGATTGGTCGCAGAACCATCCCGTATCCGCGACGATGTTCGTCACGCTCCCGATACCGGCGTCCCGAACCGCGTCGGCGAGCCGCGAGAGGTCGTCCGGCGACAGAGACGGGTCCCCCCGCCCCGAGAGCACGAGCGAATCTCCCAGCCGCGAGACGCGCGTCTCGAAGCGATAGGACGGGCCGAGGTGATGCAGCGAGAGGGCGGCGGTGAGCAGTTTCGTGTTCGACGCGGGCGGGAGCGGCACGTCCGGGTTCCGCGACGCGAGGACGGACCCGCCGCGTTCGCGGGCCAGTACGCTCGTGACGAACGAATCCGAGTCGAGGATGTCGGTGTGGGGAGCGTCGGCGTCGGGAGTGCTCGCGTCGGCGTCCATTCCACTCACCACGAGAACGCGGCCCGGTCGTCGACGTCGAGGTGACAGGCCGATTGCTGTCCGTCGGCGACCGATTCCAGTTCCGGCACGTCGGTTTCACACGGCGACTGGTACGTATCGAGCGCCTCCCGTGCGCCGTTCCAGTCCCCGCTCGCCGCAGCCGAGACGGCCTGCTCGACCGTCTCGTCGACCGCCGTGGGGAGCGTTTCCGTGAAGTATTCCGACCGAACGGCGGCGGGTTCGGCGTCCGTTTTGAGGGACTCCGCTCGAACGTCCTCCTTGAGGTCCATGTACTCGCGGTAGGTTTCGCGCGTGAACGGATGGGGGACGATGATGTCCGGACAGCGCGTGTGGAACTTACACCCGGACGGCGGGTCGCTGGGACTCGGCACGTCGCCGACGAGTTTCGGTTCGACGGCGCGCGTGTCCGGGTCGGGGTTCGGGACCGCATCGAGCAGCGCGCGGGTGTAGGGGTGATGTGGCTCCGTGAAGATGCGCTCGACAGGTCCCGTCTCCACGAAGTCGCCGAGGTACATCACGGCCACGCGGTCGGCGACGTTCCGGACGACGCTCAGGTCGTGCGTGATGAACAGGTAGGTCAGGTCGTACTCGTCCTGAATGTCCTGCATGAGCGAGAGGATTTGGGCCTGCACGCTCATGTCGAGGCCGCTCACGGGTTCGTCGGCGACCACGAGGTCCGGGTTGATGGAGAGCGCCCGCGCGAGGTTGATGCGCTGGCGCTGCCCTCCCGAGAACTCGTGGGGGTAGCGGCCGTAGTGTTCCTCCTTCAACCCGACCTGTCCGAGCAGTTCCACGACCCGCTCCCGCCGTCGGTCCTCATCCCATCCGGCCGCTTCCAGCGGGTCCGCGATGATGTTCCCGACCTTCCGTCGCGGGTTGAGACTCGACTGCGGGTCCTGAAACACCATCTGGGCGTTCCGGCGGAACGTCCGTTTCGCGTCCGAATCGAACGTCGTCGTCCGAGTTCCGCGGAACTCGACGGCACCGCCGGTCGGTTCCGTCAACCCGAGAAGGGTTCGTGCGAGCGTCGATTTCCCACACCCCGACTCGCCGACGACGCCGAGCGTCTCGCCGGGTTGCAGGTCGAAGCTCACGCCATCGACCGCCCTGACGCGCTGGTCGTCCAGCGTCAGCGGAAAGCCGCCGTCGGAGTTCCACCTGAGCGAACTGATGAACCCGGTGTTCACCGGAAAGTGTTTCGTCAGGTTCTCGACCCTGAGGAGCGGTTCGTCCTTCCCTCTCGGTGGCTGTCGTACCTGTTGACTCATGGTTTTCCTCGCTGGTGCAGTCGCGGTTCGTCGGTTCCGTACCCCTCCTCGTAGAGGATGCAGGCCGAATCGTGGTCCGGCCCCACGTCGAGTCGCGGCGGTTCGATTCGCGCACAGTCGTCGACCGCGACGGGACAGCGCGTACGGAATCGACACCCGGACGGCGGGTCGATGGCGCTCGGCATCGTCCCCTCGATGGGATTGAGATTATCCACTCGTTCGTCCGGTCGAACGACCGAGCGCAAGAGCGACTGCGTGTACGGATGTTTCGGATTGCGGTACAACTCCTCGTAGGGCGCGTGTTCGACCACCTTGCCAAGGTACATCACGGCCACGCGGTTGCACACCTCGCGGACGACGCCGAGGTCGTGGGTGACGTAGACGATAGCGGTGTCGTACTTCGCCTGAATCTCGTCGAACAGGTCGAGGATTTGGGCCTGAATCGTCACGTCGAGCGCCGTCGTCGGCTCGTCCGCGATGATGAGCTTCGGGTTGCACGACAGCGCCATGGCGATGAGGACGCGCTGGCGCATTCCCCCCGAAAACTCGTGTGGGTACTGGTCCACTCGCTGTTCGGGGTCCGGGATTCCCACGTCGTCCAGCAGTTCGATGGCCCGGTCGTAGGCTTCCGACTCCGTAGCGTCGGTGTGATACTCGACGATTTCGGCGATTTGGTTCCCGACGGTGAAGACGGGGTTCAGCGCCGTCATCGGGTCCTGAAAGACGAACGAGATTTCGCTCCCGCGGACCTCCCGCCGGAGTTCCCGCTCGGAGCACTCGGTCAAGTCGCGTCCGTCGAACCGGACGGAGCCATCGACCACTTTTCCGGGCGAGTTGACGAGGCCGAGGAGGCTCTTCACCGTGACGCTCTTTCCGGCCCCGCTCTCGCCGACCAGTCCGAGCGTCTCGCCCCTGTCGACCTCGAAGCTCACGCCGTCAACTGCCTGCACGATACCGCTCTCGGTGTAGAAGTACGTCCGCAGGTTCTCGACTTCGAGTAGGCTCATCGGTTTCCTCCGTCTTCGTCGGGTCGTCTATCGACGGCCGTTCCGCCGTCCGTCGCCGCGCTGTCCGTCACCGCGTCGGGTTCTTCTCTCTGTCGGTCGTCGGTGGGCAGGAAGTCGTCGCCGAGTTCGTCCCAGTCGGGCTTCCACAGCGTGGTCCGCGGGTCCATCGCGTCGCGAAGGCCGTCGCCGAGCATGTTGAATCCCATCACGGTGAGGAATATCATCATGCCGGGGAACACGGCGGCCCACGGCGCGATTATCATGGCCTGCTGTGCATCGTTCAGCATCCGTCCCCACGAGGCCGTGGGCGGCTGGACGCCGAATCCGAGGAACGACAGCGCCGCCGCGCCGATGATGACGCCGCCCATCGAGAGCGTTGCCTGAACGATAACCGCGGTCAGCCCGTTCGGAACGATTTCTCGGAAGAGGATGGTCCGGGTCGGAAGTCCGGCGGCGCGCGCCGCTTCGACGTACTCCGCCTCCCGTAGTGAGAGGACTTCCGAACGCATCACGCGGGCGTACGCCGGAATGCCGATGACCCCGTAGGCGAGAAAGAGGTTGTACACGCTCGGTCCCATGATGGCCATGAGCGTCATGGCAAGGATGAGACCGGGAATCGAGTACAACACCTCCAGCGATCGCATGATGAGGTCGTCGATTCTGCCGCCGAAGTAGGCCGCCGTCGCACCGCAGGCGACGCCGCCGAGGAAGCTGATTCCGACGGAGATGACGCCGATGGCGAGCGCGATTCTGCTCCCGTAGATAACACGCGACAGCACGTCACGCCCGAACTGGTCGGTCCCCATCGGGTGGGAAAGCGACGGTGGCGAGTAACGGTTCATCGTGTTCATCTGATGGGGGTCCGCGTGGATGGCGGTGATGAGTTGCTTATTGAACACCACGAGGTCGATGGTCGAGAAGACGGCCAGCACGACGAGAACGCCGACCATTATCGCACCGGCGATAGCCGTCGGACTGTGCCGTAACTCTCGAACCGTCCCTCGTAGGCGACTCTCCGTGTCTATTTCGGCTTCCGTAATTGGTTGATTCGTACTCATGTCAGTCGTATCTGATTCGCGGATCGATGTAGGCGTAGGCCAGGTCCGTCAACAGGACGCCCATCAGGAACAGGAACGCGAATATCAGGGTGAGACCCATGATGACGCCGTAATCCTGGTGCGTCATGCCGGTGAAGAACAACCGGCCAATGCCCGGAATGGCGAAGATTTTCTCGGCGATGACGCTGCCGTCCAGCAGGAACGACAACTGCAGTCCGATGATGGTGACGAGCGGCAACAGCGCGTTCCTGAAGGCGTGTTTGAGCAGGATGCGCCGCTCGGGAAGTCCGTAGGCGCGCGCCGTTTGGACGTAATCCTGCGATAACTCCTCGACCATGCTCGAACGCGTCATCCGCATCAGCGTCGCGGTCTGTGCGGTCGCGAGCGTGATGACCGGCATTATCAGTCGTTTCGTGGACTCGACCGGGGCTTGGGCGAACGGGACGTACCCGGACGCCGGGAGCCACTGGAACTCCAAGGCGAGGAGGAAGATGAGCATCAGTCCCAGCCAGAAGTTCGGCGTCGAGAGTCCGACCAGTCCTAAGAAGCGCGACACGTGGTCGCCGAGCTGGTTGTGCCGCGAAGCGGCGTAGACGCCGAGCAGGATCGAAATCGGCAACGCGATGGCGTAGGAAAGGCCCATCAGCGTCAGCGTGGGGGCGATGCGTTCCATCATCAGGTCGGCGACGGGTCGTTTTCGCATGAACGACTCGCCGAGGTTGCCGTGCAGGATTCGCCCGAGGTAGTCGAGGTACTGTTGCCACAGCGGTCGGTCGAAGCCATACTGGTGAATGAGTTGGTCCGCGAGCTCCTTGCTCGGGTTCAGGCCGAGGTAGATTCGAACCGGATTGCCCGGAAGGGAGTGCATCATGACGAACGTCAGCGTGAAAACCCCCAGCAGGACCGGTATCATTTGAAGGAGCCGCCGGGCGGTGTATCGATACATACTCATGATTCGTGTGTACGGAAATGGATGGGGAGTTAGTTGCTCAGCGACGAGTTCGACCACTCGTTACACAGCGGCTGTGAGACGAATGCGGTCGGCTCGTAGTCGTTCACCTTCTTGCTCCACGCGGTGGCGGACTGCTCCGAGTAGACCGGAATGTGCGGGTACTCGGACATGAACGTCTCCGCGGCGTCGATGTACAGCTGTCGGCGCTCGTCGCGGCTCTGGAGTTCTCGCGCTTTGCGGATCTTCTCGTCGGCTTTCTGGAGCTTCTTGCTGTCGGGGTGCGCCTCGTAGAGCATCCCGGCGGACGCGTTGCCCACGTAGTCGTCCGGCACCGGGCTGTCATCGTTGCGCGGGTCGCGGAACAGGTAGTAGTAGAACCCGTCCGGGTCCTGCCCGCCCGACCAACCGTAGAAGGTGACGTCGTACTCGCCCGTGTCGAGTTGGTCGAGCCACTCGCCGATAGACACCTCCTGCACCTCGGCGTTGATGCCCACCTTGTCCATCTCGTTCTGGAGCATGATGGCCATGTTCTTGAACTTCCCAGAGGAGTGGGTGGACATGTTCACGCTGAAGCCGTCGCCGTAGCCCGCCTCATTCAGGAGCTGTTTCGCCTTGTCGTGGTCCTTTGCCGGGTAGTACTTCTCCTTCCATTCCTTCCACGGGAAGTCCCATGCCTCGTTGACTTCTTTCGGCATGAAGCCGTAGACGCGCTTGCCCAGCTCGCCCTTCGTCACCTTTAGCATCTCGTCGTAATCGACGAGGTACTGCATGGCCTTGCGCACCTTTCGGTTGCCGAACGGCTCGTGTTTCGCGTTGAAGATGAGGCCGTTGTAGTCGAACTGCGAGATGCGCTTCATCTGGATGTTGCTCTGGCCCTGTGCTTTCTTGAGGAGGTCCTTCGGGACTCCCGCCTGGTGGACGTTGCCCGTCGCCAACTCGACGAACTGCACCGACGCCTTGGGGATGATGCGGTATTTGAGCTGCTTCAGGTTCGGCGCTTCGAGGAAGTAGTCGTCGAAGCGTTCGAGCGTGAGGTCGGAGCCGGACTGCCAATCCTTGAGTTTGAACGGCCCGCTTCCGACTGGTTCCTGGGCGAACTTCTTTTGGCCCTTGCTTTCCGCGGCCTTCTTCGGGATGATGGCGGCGTTCATGCCCGCCAGCGTCAACTCGAACAGCGCGTAGGGGTGCTTGAGGTTGAACGTCACCTCGTAATCGCCCGACTTCTTGACGTTATCGATGAACGCGAGGTTCTCCTGATTCGTGGATTTGTTGTCCGGGTTGAGCACCCAGCTGAACGAGTACTCAACGTCGTCGGCAGTGAGCTTGCTTCCGTCGTGGAACGTTACGCCCTGCCGAATCGGAACGGTGTAGGTCGTCTCGTCCTGCTTTTTCGGCTTCTCCTTGGCGAGGTGGGGGACCACCTCGCTCCCGTCGGGTTTGACGGCCAAGAGGGGGTCGAAGATGTAATTCAACATCCCGTTGGCCCACGCGAGTTCGTTCATACGCGGGTCGAGGGTCGTCGCGTCCTCGGGCGCGGTGTTGACGAACGTTCCACCCTTTGCGCCCCCGTTGCCGTTTCCACCGGTGTCCGTGTTGCCAGAGTTGTCCGTTCCGGCTCCGCCGGGATTATCACCGGTCGTACTTTTACCGCCACAGCCGGCGAGCGCGGTCGCACCGCCGAGTGCGCTCACCGTCAAAAACCGCCGTCGATTCAACGAGTATTCGTATTTGTCTGTCATGGTATCGGTCGTCGGGGTAATTGCCCCGGTTCGTGATACCTAATAGCAAAGATGGACGCGGCATATAACGCCGCCCTTTCATACTAGGGCTAACGCGAGACGACACTTATTTCCACGCTATCGGCCAGATTTTGACGGTCCGTATCCGTCGCAAGAAACGCCGAGAGGGTTTGGGTCCCCTGTATCGGTCGCCACACGTCCCCGTCGTCTCCGGCGCGACGAATCTGTCCGTCCCACGTCCCCTCGAACAATCTGACTCCCTGCCGTCGAAACGCGACCGTCCGCGGTGTCTCTGGCGGTTCGAACCCCCGCTCGTCGGCCTCCGGGATTCCGTTCACCGACCATCCCCACAGCTTGCTCGTCGGCAATCGAACGCTCAAGGGAATCGGAAACCTGTTTTCCACCCGAAACATGAACCGCGCCGGTTCTCCGACGACGATTTCACGGGGCGCGCGGAGTTCGACGGAGAGACAACGGAGCGCGACCGAATTCGGCACGAGACCCGCGACAAACCCCCCCGCGTCCTCGATTTCCCCCACCGGGTCGGGCGAAAGCCTCTCTGACGGTTTCATGGATTCGTCACCGTCCCCGCCACGCAAAGGTCTTTCTCACGGCATTCG